>JAYRFB010000295.1:0-56834 GCA_041908585.1 Candidatus Krumholzibacteriia bacterium | reverse complement strand
GGTTTAGCGGTGGCCATCAAGCCTGCGTGGAACAGCAGGCAGTGGCGGCCGAGACGGCTGAGCTGCCGGTCGATGGTTGAGGGTGCGACGCGCAGGTCGCGGGCGATCTGGCGGTTGGCCATGCCGCCGACAGTCTTGGTCAGCAGTTGGGGCAGGATGTCGGGTCGCTTGAGCCAGTAGGTGGTGCTGAAGGTCTGGGTGCTGAATGACCGTCGGCAGCACATGCAGAGGAACCTGGGGATACGCTTCCGCTGGCAGTGACTCCAGTGGTAGCCGATGCGCTTGAAGCGCCAATCTGAGCGGAACTCGCTGTGGAAGCGGCACTTGGGGTTGGGGCAGTGGGGCGGGACGAAGCTGTCGGTGGATGTGTTCATGCCCGGCCCGGGCAACTGCCGGGCCGGGCACAATCTCGACGGCACAACCCCCGACATGCGAAAACCTCCCCGCCGGCCCCAGCCGGCGAGGAGGCTTTGCGCTAAGGAGTCCGGCCGGAGCCGAACTGCATCAAGCCGGTCCTACTTGACCAGCTGCATCTGGCGAACCTGCATGACTTCCTTGCCGATGCGCAGGCGGGCGAAGTAGGAACCGCTCGCCACGCCCTTGCCGGCGTCATCAGTGCCGTCCCAGACCAGGCTGTACTCGCTCGCGTCGAGCCGGTCCTGGATCAGCGTCCGGACCTTCTCGCCGCGGATGTTGTAGACATTCAGCTGGACCAGGTCGCCCCGGTTGACGACGAAGCTGATCTTCGTCGAGGGGTTGAACGGGTTCGGGTGGATCGAGCGGAAGCCGCCCGCCTTCTCGATGGTCGGCACGTTGCCGTCGACCGCCGACAGGCCGGTCAGCGTCACGTACGAGTCGTCGATCGGGCGGATCTTGAAGGCGCCGAACTCGTAGTCCATGAAGCCGGTCACCGTGACCACGTCACCGATCGTCGGCACGTAGGCCAGCGAGGCGTAGGTGTCGACGAACAGGGTGTCGGTCGGCGCGCCGCTGGACGAGATCAGCCACTCGCGGTACTGGCCCAGGCCCGCCGTGTCGACCACGGCCGAGTTCCAGGTCTGCACCCACACGCTCTCCCAGGCCTCGCCCGAGGCGCCGTCGCCGTCGGAGATCGGCCGGTCGTCCTCGAGCACGTCCGTGCGCACGCGCGAGGCGGGCGGCAGCGCCTGCCCGAAGCCCACCAGGCGGATGGCCTCGGGGCTGTGCGGGATCATCTCGGTGAGGCCGAAGTACTCCTCGCCATGGCCGCCGATCTCCACCGAGTCGCCCTGGAAGTACTGGTAGAGGCCGTTGCTCTCGTAGACCAGCACGCCGCCGAAAGCGTAGCTCTTGGTGGCGGGGTTCTTCAGGGGCTCCTGGACGATCAGCTTGCTGGCCGCGCCCACCTGCGCCGCGCCGGCGGCGGTGACCACGCCCTTGATGTTGAGGATCTTGTTCACGAAGTTGTTGTTCTGCGACGCGCTGTCCGGGTGCGCCGTCTGCATCGCGTAGATCGACGTGAAGCCGACCGCCAGCGAGACGAAGCCGGTGGGCGCGTTGCCCGGGAAGGTGGCCGGCTGCGCGGCCGTGTCCGTCGCGTGCACGTAGAAGTCGACCTGGCTCTGCGCATGCGGGGCCGGGATCGTCGCCGCGTACGTGTCGCCGCCGGTGTTGCTCATGGCGACGGTCTGCCAGGCGCCCGGCGAGGTGCCGTTGCTGTCCCGGTAGTACAGGGTCGCCGAGGCGATGCCGATGTTGTCGGTGATGTTGGCCGACACGGTGACCGGCGTGCTGCTGATGGGCGCCCAGTTGTTGCAGTTGACGTCGGTGACCACGGGGATCGTGTCGCCCAGCGGGTTCTCGACCAGCAGCGACTGCAGCACCGGCTTCAGCTCGATCTCGGCGTTGAACTTCACGATCGGGGCCGTCACCTGGTAGGTGTCGCCGATGTCGACCGCGCTGATGTCGATGCCGGTCGTGCCGTCGATGAACACCTGGATGGTGTCCGTGCCGTCGGTCATGTAGAAGTTCTTGTTGAACGGCACGGCGTTCTTGGAAACGACCACGCCGATCGCCCGGCCGAACGTGCCGACATTCTCGTAGTCGGACAGGATCTGCGTGATCGTCATGTCTACGGGCACCGGCACGTTGCCACTGCTGAGGACCGACCAGGTCGGCGTGCCGAGCTGGATCTCGCCACTGAAAGTGCCGACGGTGCCGGTCACCGAAACGCCATCTCCGTACACCGGGCTGTCGCCGCCCGACCCGAAGATCGAGATGCCGCCGTCGCCGGCCTTCCAGATGTAGCCCGAGCCGGTGCTGTAGTTCAGGCGCTCGACGACGATGCCGTCGACGGTGACGACCTGGCCCGCGTACGGGCTGGCCGCCGCGCCGGTCGTCGGGTTGTAGACCTGGATCTGGTCAATGGTCTGGGCCACGGCGGCGCCGCCGACCACCAGACCGAGGATCAATGCCGCGCCAAAAAGATGCTTCTTCATCCTTCCGGCCTCCTTCGCGCAAAGAAGGTGAACGAACGCTGTGCTTCCGTTGTCGAGTTTCGTCGTCGAGTTCCCTTGTCAGTCCAGTGACGTGTCAAGCGCATGGACCAGGAAGTGGAAAGGCGGAGCTTCCCGCAGTCGAACGCTCGGGCCCGGGCCCGGGGACGCCTCCCCGTGGCGCGCGGCGATCCGCAACGTCCAGCCGTCCCGGGCACGGCCAAGGTCCCGCGGAATTGCGGGACGGGCGAAGTCGTACCGGGAATGCCAATCATACCACAAAGCGGCCCGGATGCGAAAAATCTTCTGCTAATTATCTGTCAAAACGGCAAATCACGATTCCGTGATAATCAGGGAGCGGCCTGACATCGCCGCCGGTTGCGGCAGGCCCACCAGCTGCAGCACGGTCGGGGCGATGTCCGCCAGGCCCGCCGCCGGGTCGGTCCGCAGGATGCCCGTCCGGCCGGCGAACCGCTGCCCGGCCAGGATGAACGGGACCCGGTTGAGCGAATGCTGGGTCAGGACCTCGCCCGTGGGGGTGAGCATCTCGTCGCAGTTGCCGTGGTCGGCCGTCACCAGCCAGGTCGTGCCGCGGGCCAGGCTGGGGGGCATGACCTCGGCCAGCAGCCCGTCCAGGGCCTGGACCGCCCGTACGGCCGCCGGGAAGACGCCCGTGTGCCCGACCATGTCGCCGTTGGCGAAGTTGACCACGATGACGTCGAACTCGTCTCCCAGGCAGGCCTCCTTCAGGACGGCCGCCACCTCGGGGGCGCTCATCTCGGGCTGCAGGTCGTAGGTCGCCACCCTGGGCGAGGGCACCAGGCGGCGCACCTCGCCGGGCCAGGGCTCCTCGCGGCCGCCGTTGAAGAAGTAGGTCACGTGGGCGTACTTCTCGGTCTCGGCCGTGCGCAGGTTGCGGATGCCGGCCTGTGCGAAGACCTCGGCCAGGCCCTGCCGCGGCGCCTCCGGGACATACAGCGCCGGCAGGTCCAGCTTCTCGTCGTAGGGCGTCATCGTCAGGTAGTGGACGCGGGGGCGGCGCGGGATGGGGAAGCCGTCGAAGCCGTCCTTCACGAAGGCCCAGGTCAGCTCGCGCGCGCGATCGGCCCGGAAGTTCCAGAAGAAGATGCCGTCGCCGTCGCGTACCGTGGCCAGCGGCGCGTCGTGCGCGTCGGTGATGACCGTCGGTTCCACGAACTCGTCGGTGACGCCCGCCGCATACGAGGCGGCGATGGCCGCCACGGCATCCTTCGCCCGGCAGCCCTTCGCGTCGACGCTGCCGTCCACCAGCATCGACCAGGCCCGTTGCACGCGGTCCCAGCGCTTGTCGCGGTCCATGGCCCAGTACCGGCCGCAGACGGTGGCGATGCGCCCGGCGCCGATGCGGTCGAGCTGCGCCTGCAGGTCGGCCACGTAGCCGCGCCCGCTCTGCGGGTCGGTGTCCCGCCCGTCCAGGAATGCGTGCACGAAGATCTCGCGGAAGCCGCGCCGCTTCGCCTCGGCGACGATGCCGTACAGGTGGTCCGTGTGCGAGTGCACGCCGCCCGGCGAGACCAGCCCCAGCAGGTGCAGGCGGCCGCCGTCCTGCAGGCAGTCGTCCGCGAAGCGGGTCCAGGCCTCGCGCCGCGCGAAATCGCCGTCCTCGAGGCTGCGGCTGATGCGCACCAGCTCCTGGTTGATCACACGCCCGGCGCCGATGGTCAGGTGGCCGACCTCGCTGTTGCCCATCTGCCCCTCGGGCAGGCCCACGTCCAGGCCGCAGGCGCTCAGCGTCGTGAAGGGATAGTCGCGGCGCAGCGCGTCGTAGAACGCAGGCCTGGCCGCGACCAGCGCATTGCCCACGTCGCTGCCGGGACCCTCGCGGTGCCCCACGCCGTCCAGGATGCAGAGGACCACCTTCGGCGGCTGGCCGTGGTGCGGGTTCGGGCGGGCGGGCGTCGGCTGGCTCATCGGGGCTCCCTGTCGGGTTCGCGCCGCCGCAGGGCGTCGCGCGTCTGGTGCCGGCTCAGGCCGGGTCGAAGCTGCCGGCCGCCACTTCCCACAGCTCGGTCTCGCCGAGCGCGGTCAGGATCACGTCCGCCAGCGGGTAGATATCCGTCGTCGCGTCTGCCGTTCCCGGCGCCCGGCTCTCCAGCCCGGCCCCGGCCTGCAGGACGGCCCGCGTGATCTCGCGCCCGTCCGGCAGCAGCTGCGTCACCCGCAACCGGCCGCGTCGCACCAGGTACCCGGCCGGCACCCGGGGGTGCAGGAGCTGGTCGGGCGCCAGCGGCAGCGTCCGGCGCTCGCGCGCCAGCCGGTCGGCCAGCTCGGGCCGGTCGGCAAACAGGCGGGCGTCCCGGCGCAGGCGCAGGACAGGCTCGGCTTCGGGATCGGGACGGGGGGCCACGGGCCACTCCAGGTGCTGTCGCAAAACGGGCTTGGACTCGCCACAGGATACGCGCGCGACGGGGGGCCGCAAACCGCAATCACCGGGCCAGAATTCGGGGTTGCGGTTCAATATGCGACGATGTTAGTATTCATTTCGCAATATTGATTTTCAATTTCGCGGCAGCGGAGGCGGTCGATCGCGCGCGGCAGGGCCGCGGCAGTGGTCGCGGCGCGGGCGCGAACGGTCTGCTGCCGGACCCGTGCGGCCGGGTGCGCCGCGTGTGGTGGCGCGGGGACGCGGGGCGGGGCAGAGAGGCGGGGCGATGTTCTGCACAGGTTGCACGGGCAGGCCGGCAGGCGCGGGCGCGCCGGCTGTGGCGACAAGGTTCACGGGCGTGATCGCCATGTGCCTGCTGGTGCTGGGCGCGGCGCCGGCGGCGCGCGCGCAGCTCAACGAGGAGGCCGTCGAGTACCAGGAGCACCTGGGCGAGACGGTGCCGGGCGACATCATGGTGCGCGACGAGCAGGGCCAGGCGGTGTCCCTGGCGCAGCTGGTCGACAAGCCCACCATCCTCATGATGGTCTACTTCGAGTGCCCCGGCATCTGCACCCCGCTGCTGAACGAGGTCGCCGACATCCTCGGCAAGAGCCAGCTGGATCCGCGGCAGCAGCCGTTCCAGCTGCTGGCCGTGAGCTTCGAGCCGACCGACACGCCTGAGACCGCGCGCCTGAAGCAGGCGAACTACCTGAAGCTGGTCGGGCGCGAGCTGCCGCCGGAGACGTGGCGCTTCCTCACCGCCGAGCAGGAGCAGATCGACCGGCTGACCGGCGCGATCGGCTTCCGCTACAAGCGCGCCGGCTTCGAGTACACGCACGCGGGCGGCCTGGTGATCCTCTCGCCGGAGCGGAAGATCACGCGCTACCTGCTGGGGACGGAGTTCCTGCCGTTCGATTTCCAGATGGCCGTCTACGAGGCGTCGCAGGGCACGGTCATGCCGACCACGGCGCGCCTGATGAAGATGTGCTTCAGCTACGACCCCGAGGGCCGCAAGTACGTGTTCAACGTCGTGCGCGTGACCGCCTTCGTGATGCTGTCGTCGCTGGTCGTGTTCGGGAGTTTCCTCTACTTCACCACCCGCCGCTCGCGGCGCAGGGAGGGTTGATCCGATGGCCGAATCGATGACCGGGCCCGCCTGGACCGGCAACTACCTCCAGGACTACGGCAGCCGGCGGGGCCTGATGGCCTGGCTCACGACCACCGACCACAAGCGCATCGGCATCATGTACATGGTGGCGATGTTCTCGTTCTTCACGGTGGCGGTGCTGCTGGGCCTGCTGATCCGCCTGGAGCTGATGAACCCGGGCATGCAGTTCGTGACTCCGCGCACCTACAACTCGCTGTTCACGCTGCACGGCGTCATCATGATCTTCCTGTTCATCGTGCCGGGCATCCCGGCGGTGATGGGCAACTTCATCCTGCCGCTGCAGTTGGGGGCGGCCGACGTCTCGTTCCCGAAGCTGAACCTGGCCTCGTGGTACGTGTACATGGCCGGCGCGGTGATGGCGCTGACCTCGCTGTTCGTGGGCGGCGGCGTGCCCGACACCGGCTGGACGTTCTACGCCCCGTACGCGCTCAGGAGCGGCACCAACGTCTCGCTGGCGGTGCTGGCCGCATTCGTCCTCGGGTTCAGCTCGATCATGACGGGCATGAACTTCATCACCACCATTCACCGGCTGCGCGCCCCCGGCATGACCTTCTTCCGCATGCCGCTGTTCTGCTGGGGCCTCTACGCGACCTCGTGGATCCAGGTCATCGCGACTCCCGTGGTAGGCATCACGCTGCTCCTGGTGGTCATGGAGCGCTCGCTGGGGATCGGCTTCTTCGACCCGGCCCGCGGCGGCGACCCGATCCTCTACCAGCACCTGTTCTGGATCTACTCGCACCCCGTGGTCTACGTGATGATCCTGCCGGCGATGGGCGTCGTCTCGGAGATCCTGCCCACCTTCGCCGGGCGCACGGTGTTCGGCTACAAGGCGATCGCCCTGTCGTCCATGGCCATCGCCGTCGTGGGCTACGTCGTCTGGGCGCACCACATGTTCACGACCGGCATCTCGGACACCGCGCGCTGGGTGTTCAGCCTGCTGACGTTCCTGGTGGCCATCCCCACCGGCATCAAGGTCTTCAACTGGATGGCGACGCTCTACAAGGGCTCGATCCGCATCGACGTGCCGCTGCTCTACGCGCTGGGCTTCGTGTTCCTGTTCTCGATCGGCGGCCTGACGGGCCTGGTCAACGGGGCCCTGGCCACCGACATCCACGTGCACGACACGGCGTTCATCGTCGGCCACTTCCACTACACGATGTTCGGCGGCGCCGGCATCGGGTTCTTCGCGGCGCTGCACTACTGGTGGCCGAAGGTGTTCGGGCGCATGTACAACCGGAAGGCCGCGCTCTGGGCCTGGGGCCTGATCATGGTCGGGTTCAACACCCTCTACTTCCCGATGCTGGTGCTGGGCATCATGGGCATGCCGCGCCGCTATGCGGACTACCTGCCGCAGTTCCACACGCCGCACCTGATCTCGACCATCGGCTCGTGGATCCTGGTCTCGGGCATCGCGCTGATGTTCACGACGCTGATCCGGGCGATCCTCTCGGGGAAGAAGGCGCCGGACAATCCCTGGGGCGGCACCACGCTGGAGTGGCAGACCACGTCCCCGCCGCCGCAGCTGAATTTCGCGACGGCGCCGGTGGTCACGACCGGGCCCTACGATCACACCGCGCTGCGCCAGGCGGCGGCGAAGGAGGGGCGCTGATGGAGGCGGGCGGCAAGGCCCTGCACGCGCACGGCGCGGCGCACGGGGCGCATGACGCGCCCCATGAGCACCGCGACGACGAGGGCAGCAAGACCGGGATGTGGCTGTTCCTCTTCACCGAGGTGCTGCTGTTCGGCGGGCTGTTCATCGTCTACGCGGTGTATCGCCACAAGTTCGGGCACGCCTTCCACGAGGCGGCCGGCGAGCTCAACAAGGTCATGGGTGTCACCAACACGTTCGTGCTGCTGACCAGCAGCCTGACGATGGTGCTCTCGATCGGCGCCCTTCAGCGCCATCGCGCGGCCGAGTCGCTGCGCTGGCTGGGCGCCACGTTCGGCCTGGCCTGCGTCTTCCTGGTCATCAAGTTCTTCGAGTGGAGCGCCAAGCACCACCACGGCATCTGGCCCGGCGGCGAGCACCTGCACGCCATGCCCGCGGGCGAGGGCCTGTTCTTCAACCTGTACTTCATGATGACCGGCCTGCACGGCATCCACGTGGTGATCGGCATGGCGGTCATGGCCTGGGTGGCGTCGCGGATCCGCTCCGGGCGCGTCAGCGGCGACCGCTACGGCGCCCTGGAGTACACCGGCCTTTACTGGCACCTGGTGGACCTGGTCTGGGTCTTCCTGCTGCCGCTGTTCTACCTGACCAACTGAGCGCCCGCGCGGGCCCGGAGGGGAGCGACGATGCACGATTCACACGCGGCCGGCGGCCATGGGGGCCACGGGGGCCATGGCGGCGCCCACGCGGCGCACGCGCCGGTGCCCAACGCCACCTTCATCGCGGTCTGGGTCGGGCTGCTGCTGCTGACGTCGGTCACGGTGGCCGCCTCTGTCCTGTTCCCGGGCAAGGTCGGCATCGGCGTGGCCATGGTGGTCACGCCCGTCAAGGCGGCCCTGATCCTGCTCTGGTTCATGCACCTGAAGTACGAGAAGCCGGTCTTCAAGTTCATGTTCCTGTCGGCGATGCTCATCCTGGCCATCGTCATGGGCCTGACGTTCTTCGACTATTCGTTCCTCGGAGAGGGTGGACATGGCGGGCGCATCTAGCTTCTCGGGGCTGGTCGACAAGACGTTCTGGATGATCCTCGGGTCGTCGGTGATCATGTTGGTCGGCATCACCGTCACGATGATCTACTTCATCGTGAAGTACCGGCGCTCGAAGCATCCGCATGCCAAGGACATCGAGGGCAGCGCCACGCTGGAGACGCTGTGGACCGTGCTGCCCACCGTGCTGGTCATGGTGATGTTCTACTACGGCTGGGCGGGCTTCAAGGTCATGCGCGACACGCCCGCCGGCGCCACGCCGGTCACGGTGCAGGCGCGCATGTGGTCCTGGGCCTTCAAGTACGAGAACGGCAAGCAGACGACCGAGCTGGTGGTCCCCGTGGGCCGGCCGGTGGCCGTCAAGCTGGAGTCGGCCGACGTCATCCACAGCTTCTTCGTGCCGGCCTTCCGGCTGAAGGAGGACTGCGTGCCCGGCCGCGACAACCACGCCTGGTTCCAGGCCGAGCGCGAGGGCACCTACGACATCCTCTGCGCCGAGTACTGCGGCGACCAGCACAGCACGATGCTGGCCAAGCTGGTGGCCGTGCACCCTGACACCTTCGACGTCTGGATCGAGCAGGGCGGTGGCCGGCCCACCGGCCAGAAGCTGCTGCAGCTCAAGGGCTGCGTGGCCTGCCACACCAGCGACGGCAGCAAGCTCGTCGGCCCCTCCTTCAAGGGCATCTACGGGCATACGGTGAAGGTGATGACGAACGGCGTCGAGCGCGAGGTCATGGTCGACGACGAGTACATCCGCCGCTCGCTGCTGGAGCCCAACGCCGACGTGGTGGTCGGCTACCAGCCGCAGATGCCCGCCATGGGCAGCCAGCTGGACGAGGAGGATATCCAGCTGATCATCGACTACATCAAGCGGCAGTAGGACGGCGCGCGTGAAGCCCTGGCTGCAGCTGCTGAAGCTCCGCATCACGGCGGCCTCGACCGTCACCACGGTCGTGGGCTACGTGCTGGCACGCGGCCGTTTCGACTGGCCGCTCCTGCCGGTCTCGCTCGGCATCCTGCTGCAGGCCTGCGGTTCGGCCGCGTTCAACCAGGTACAGGACGCTCGCGTCGACGCGCTGATGGCGCGCACCGCGGGACGGCCCATCCCGTCGGGCCGCATCTCGCGCCGCGCCGCCTCGCTCTACGCATCGCTGCTGCTGGCCGGCGGCACGGCGCTGCTGTGGGCGGTCTCGCCGGCCGCTGCGCTGCTGGGGCTGGGGGCCGCGGCGATCTACAACCTGGTCTACACGCCGCTCAAGCGCGTGACGCCGTTCGCGGCGTTGCCCGGCGCGCTGATCGGCGCCCTGCCGCCGGCCATGGGCTGGGCCGCGGCGGGCGGTTACCTGCAGGACCCCTCGATCCACCTGGTGGCCTTCTTCTTCTTCCTCTGGCAGATCCCGCACTTCTGGCTGCTGCTCCTGTTCTACGGCCAGGACTACCGCGACGGCGGCATGCCGTCGCTGCTGGACCGCTTCGACCGCGCGCAGGTGCTGCGCCTGACGTTCCTGTGGATCGCCGCGGTCTGCGCCGCCGCCCTGCTGCTGCCGCTGACGCCGCTGTTCGAGCGGCCCTGGCTGGCCTACGTGCTGGCGGGCGCGGGCGCGCTGGTGGTGGCGAGGGCCGTCGCGCTGCTTAAGCTGACGGCGCCGGGCGTGGCCGAGGCGGCGGCCCCGTTCCGGCGCGCCTGCCGGCTGCGGTTCATGGAGATCAACACGTTCGCGCTGCTGGTCTGCGTGCTGCTGGTGACCGACGCGTTGATGGTGGCGGGGCGCTGAGGCGTCGGCACCGGCCGGGCGGGGGGACGCGTGAGCGGGTTCGAGTTCTTCTTCTCGCTGTTCGGCCTGCTGCTCGGTCTGGCCCTGGCCGAGGGCCTGGGCGGCCTGGCCCGCGCCCTGAAGGCCCGCGACCGGGTGCGCATCGGCTGGCCGACCTCGCTCCTGGGCCTGGTCGTGTCGTGCGACGTCGTCACCTTCTGGATGTACGGCTGGTCGCTCAGGGACCTCATCCCGGTCACCTGGCCGACGCTGTTCGGCGCCTTCGTGGTGGCGGCGATCTACTACCTGTCCGCTTCGCTCGTGTTCCCCGACGATCCCGAGGACTGGGCCGACCTCGACCGCCACTTCGACAGGCACCGGCGCAAGGTGCTCGGCGGGATCCTCGCCGCCAACATCGCGCTGCTGGCGACCACGATCGCGCTGACCGGCATGCCGGGCGCGGGCAGCCTGCGGACGATCGTCGTCAGTTGGTCGTTCTTCCCGGTCTCGCTCCTGGCGATCCTGGCGCGTGACCGGCGAGTCGTGGTCGCCTGCCTGTGGTGGCTGCTGCTGCTGTATCCGGTATCGGTGATCTGGCATTGAGGCGGCGGGGCTGGTGCCGGCGCAAGGGCGCGGGCGGCGTTGCGGTCGCGTCGGCGCACCGCGGTGCGGACGGTGGCTGTTGCACGCGCCGGCGCAGGGCGCGCCGCCTGGACCTCGACGCCCGTTGACCGCTAGCGCGACACCGGCACGTCGAAGCTGCCATCGGTGACGATGCCGGTGATCGTATCGTCCTGCGGATGGACAACGTTGCCGGAGAACGTCCCGGACACCCGGTTGGCGCTGACGGCGGTGACGGTGATGGTGCCGGCCTGATCGGTCGCCGTATAGGGCACGCCGCCGACCGAGATGTTGAGGTTCACGCCGCCGTCGATGCCGAGCGGGCCGGTGCCCACCGCGTCGGGCACGGCCAGGGTCACGAGCTCGCTGCCGTTGCCCTTGATCGCCCCCAGCTGGAGCAGCCCTGCCCGTGCGACCAGCCCGGTGGCCGAGCCGTCGAAGACGTGCCGCGTGCCGTCGAGGGTCAGCGTGATGTGGCCGCTGCCGGGCGTTCCCGGGCCGCCGGGATCGTCCCCGCCGCAGCCGGCGGTGGCCAGCAGAGCGGCCACGCAGCACAGCGCCAGCACGATGGCGCGGGCGGTCGCCGGCGCCGCCCCGGCCCGGGAAAGGGCCGATGTTCTCGTCGGTCCAGGGCGATTCGTCACGGCCTTCCTCCACGGGTGCAGGGCGGTACGTCGCCGCAGTTTCGCGCGGTTCGTTCCCGACCGCAAGAGCGGGTGCGGTCATTGCTCCGGCCGGGGATCGCGGGTGGCCGGGCTCCTTGGGCCGACGAGGGTCTTGAGCCTTGACGGCGATGTGCGCGCCAAGGTAGACTCAATCCCAAGCTTCAAGCGGATGTGATATCCGGTGGCGGCGCGCTCTGCCTGGACAGGTAGCCATGAATCGTGATCGGCGAGACTGCATCCTCCCCGCGCTGGTCTTCCTGCTGTTGGCGTCACCGGTCGGCGCACAGTATTCCAACACGATCGGCCTCTACTCGTCCACCAGCGCCACCAGTTCGGAGTTGTATTCGCCCGCCCTCGGCTCGGTTCAAAGCATCTATTTCATCCTGTCGGACCCGCGAGCGCCCGGAGGCGCGCCGATCGGCGCGGTTCAAGGCTTCGAGTTCCGTGTCCGGGCAGAAGTGCCGGCCGGGGCGGCCATATACTACTTGAGCGAGTCGATACCGGCCCCGCACGTCAATATCGGCCAGCCCTACGGGCCAGTGGACCGGAGCTACGTTGTCGGCTTCGCGAACCCGGTGCCGACGGTCAACCGCCTGGTGACGTTGATGACGTGGCAGGTCCTGGTCGTGGACATCACGCCACCGATCTACCTGTACCTGGAGCCCGGGACGCCCGCTTCGGTGCCAGGCATGCTTGCGTTCGCGTATCCCGTCGGCGACGACCTGCTGCTGGCGGGCGTGACCGGCACGCAGCCGCTGTTCTCGTTGCCGGAATTCGCGATCGGCGCTCATCTGGCGCCGCCTGTCGCCACCGAAACGACGTCGTTCGGGGGCGTGAAGGCGCTGTTCCGCTGAAGTTGCCGCCATCATCCTTCGACGGATTGACGAGGGAGGACCCATGCACCGTGCCCGCCGTTCCTCTGCTCACGGTCTTGTCATCGCCATGATCGTCGGTGTCATGGGCCTGGTGCCGGTGGATACGACCGCGGACGGACAGTTCACGTTCGATCCCTGTTCCTGCGACCTGAATCACGACCATTTCGTGGGCCTGGCGGACATCCCCCTGCTTGCCAGCGACTACTATTCCGGCACCAACCCGGCCCGGTCCGACATCAACCGGGACCGCCTCGTGAACCTCCTCGATGTCGTGTGGTTCGCCCGGGGCTACTACACGGGGGCCACCGGCTGTCCGTGACCGCGACGTCCGGCTTCCGCGCGCCCGCTCCGCGAAAGACGTGCGATCCCGGAACCCTGGCCTCGCTCCGCTGTTACCCGCGATTCGTGCCATCCCGACCCTGACCCACGGAGTTGCGCATGCCTCGACTGCTGTTGCCCGCGCTCTGCCTCTGCCTGTCGCTCTCTGCGCCCGCGATCGCCGCCACCGAGACCGCCCCGACCGAAGCTGCGGCCACCCCGGCCGAGGCCGCCTACGCGAGCCTGCTCTCGCTCGCCGGCCGCTGGGAGTCGGTCACCGCCAAGGGCACGGTCATCCGCCTGACGTTCGAGCCCATCGCGCGCGCAAGCGCCCTGGTCGAGCGCTACGAGGCCGGCACGACGGTGACGCAGACGGTCTACCACCTGGACGGCGAGCGCCTGCTCCTGACGCACTACTGCGCGCAGGGCAACCAGCCGCGCCTGGTCGCGACCCTGGGGGCGGCCGACGGGAAGATCCCGTTCACGTTCCTGGACGCGACGAACCTGGCCGGTGTTGAAGCCTCGCGCATGGTGGCCTGCGAGTTCACGTTCGAAGATGCCGACCACTTCATGCGCTCGGAGACGTACCGCCAGGCCGACGTGGACGACATCACCTCGCGCCGCTACACCCGCGTGGACGGTCGGTAGTCCGCTCCGCCGCCGTCGAGGTCCCGCCATAGCCGGACGGACTGCTCGACCATGTAGAGCGGCAATGACAGCAGCGTGAAATCGCAGCCGTCCTCGCCGCGAGAGAGCGTGTGGCGCACGCGCTGCCGCTGCGGGGGATTCGTGTCGAAACGCAGTGCCCGCCCCAGCCGGCGCGCCGACACCAGTTCCAGCAGCGATTTCAGCGACCCGCTCTTGCCGGCCTTCACCTCGATGGGTGCCGCTCGAGATCGACTTCGTGCAGGATCCGGCCCGATCGCTCGGCGAAGAGGCGAACGAGAGTTGACTTGCCGACCTGGCGTGCCCCTCGGATGAGCAGGGGCTTGCGAGCCGAAGCCGCGATCCAGGATTCAAGTCTTTGTCATGGCATGACGTTGCATGTTGAGACCCCGAATCAGTATTGTGCGACCGTGTTGTAATACGGGCATATAGTGGCCCATACAGGGCCAAATTGCGCACATGTCTCAGGCAAATTCAGGAGCCGTGCTGCCGCGCGGCTCATGCCGGACAAGTCGCATGGTCGTGGCCGCCGACCGGACTGCCCGCGGTGGGCGCGCATTCCTGCATTCCGCGGTCGCGCCTGTTCCGGGGGTGCCGGCGGGTCCATTGACATCCGGTGTGCAGATGGCGAATACTCCCGAAGCGCCCGAGGGGGACCCCCGGTGGCGCGACGAGGGGCATGTTGAATGACTTGAAGTCTCCGCCATTCGTGACGATTCGGGCTGGTGCGCTGGGCGAAGGAGATCTCCATGAATATGAAGGCGCGAAATTCCGCGTGCCTGGCCGCGCTGCTGCTGCTGGCGCTCCCGCAGTCGACCTGGGCCCTGATCGACCCGAATCCTGACAGCATCGGCATCTATTTCGATGCCGAGGGGAACAGCGTCTGCCCGGGCGCCAATCCGTTCGTGGTTTTCGACGCCTACCTGATCGTGGCCCATCCGACCGCGGCGATCGACGGTTTCGAGTGCACGGTCTCGCATGTGGGGATGCCCGCAACCCACTATTACATCCTGGAGACCGATCTCGGTGCCGGCGCCGTGGACAGCGATCCCTCGCCGGACGGCTTCGCGGTGATGCGCTCGGAGCCGTACCCGGTGAGCGGCAACCGGGTGATTCTGTGTCGGCGACGGATGTTCCTGTCGGCTCCCGGAGTCCTCGAATTCCTGGTCGGTCCGGGAACGACGCCCACCATGCCGTACGACTTCCCGGTCCTGTTCGCGGGCGGAGTGGCGCGTGCGGCCCGGACCTTCACCTGCGACCACCTGTTGCCGGTAGCCAATGTCAACGGCAGTTGCCCCGTTTGCTCAATCACTCCGTGCATCTCGCCTCCCTTCGACGTCCTCTCGGTCGACGTGACCGTCTGGGGTCCGGGCCGTTCCAACGTGGCGACCGTCGCCACGGGCTACGACGCGACCGACGGTTTCGACGAGGGCCTGGACCTGCCGTGCGCAGCGCCCACGGGCCCGGGTTACCTGGCGGTCAGCATCGAGCATCCGGACTGGCCGGGCGGGCCGCGCTTCGCCAGGGACAAGGGCGCCCGCTTCGATTACGGGGACGAGTTCCGTGACTGGATCCTGCTCGTGGAGACCGACCTCGACGGCTTCATCAGGATCGGGAGGGACTTCTCCTACCTGGTCGACGACTTCCAGCTGCGGGACCTGCAGACGGGGCAGATGCTCCAGATTCCGCCGTACGGCGAGGATCTCCTGTTCCGGAACGACGGCTCGCCGGTCGCCCGGCGCTACCAGTTGATCAGCGGCCCGTGGAGCCCGACTTCGCCCGTGGCGCCGCAGCCGTCGCCTGCCGCGGCATCGCGACTGGCGGCATGGCCCAACCCCTTCAACCCGCGCACCATCCTGGCCTTCGAGCTGCCGGCGCCCGCGCGCGCCGAGATCCGCGTGCTCTCGCTGCGCGGCGAAGTGGTGGCCGTGCTCGGCGGCGCGGTGTACGCTGCCGGCCGGCACGAACAGGAATGGCGCGGCCTCGATGGCGCGGGCCGCGACATGCCGAGCGGCAGCTACCTAGCGCAGCTGTACGTCGAAGGCGCGCCGGTGGGCGCGGCCGCTCGGCTGAGCCTGCTGCGCTGAACTGGCGTCGGCCGGCAGGGAACCCCGGATCACCAAGGGAATGCGCGCAGCGGGCAATGCCGCCGCCGTGGTGGAGACATGCGATGACCGACCAGACGAAGACCTGTCCCGAGTGCGGCGCCGAGTACAACGCGCGGGCCATGGCCTGCGCCGACTGCCATGTGGCCCTGGTCTGGAGGCGCGACCGGGCACGGCCCGCGCGAGCCGGCCGGGGCGACCCCTGGAGCGAGCTGCCGCCGGGCCCGGCCGGCCTGCTCATCGAGGACGACCAGCACGCCGCGGAACACTACATGGACCGCCTTGCCGACGTGGGCATTCCCACAGCGATGCTGCCGGTCGTGCGTACCAACGACGACGGCTTCCTGGAGCCGGTGCCCGACGGCAGTGGCACCGGCTTCCGCACGCAGCTGTTCGCCGCGCGTGACGACTATGCGGAGGCCGCACACGTCGTGGCGGAGGCCTTCGCGCGGCGCAACCCGTCACTTGCGGAGACGCCGTACCAGGAGTTCCCCGAGGAAGGCTGCCCGGCCTGCGGCGCCACGCTGCCGGAGAACGCGGCCGAGTGCCCGGACTGCGGGTTGGAGTTCTCCGTGGAGGAGGGCTAACGGGCAACCCGCCGGGAAAGCCGGTGCGCAGATTCGCAACCCATTGATCACGTTTGTGTTAAAATTCGATTAACAAACTGGGATATCGATCGGGTACACTGGCGGTCCGGTGCCGACACCGCAGGTCCCAACTCGCCAGCACCCGGCTCCGCGCCGTCGGCCGGCTCGGTTTCACCGGGTGTTCCTGCCCTGAAGGATCACACCATGACCATCCGCGAACGCTTCATCACGCGCCCGTCCCTGCATGCACTCCTCGGCTTCCTGTCCCTTGCGCTCCTGGCCGGTCCCGCGCTGGCGGTGACCGTCCCCATCACCTGGCTCGACCAGTCGCCGACGGCCTTCGGCTCTCCGGTTCCCAACGGCGCCGTCATCAACGTGCCGGGCGTCGGCAACGTGACCGTGACGTACGCGATCCCGGCGCACTGGACGCATTCGCGCGCCCAGAACCCGAACTTCACCGCCGGGAACGTCGTCTTCGGCCCGGACACCTACTCGTGGACGAACTACGAGTACTTCAGCACGATCTTCACGCCCGGCAACCTGGGACCCGAGGTGGGGACGATCACCTACACGTTCGCCGGCACGCTGCCGGCAGGCTCCGTCTTCGTGGGGCCGATCGGCCTGGGCGCGACGACGAGCTTCGGCGGCGGCACCTCCACCACGCGCGTCCTGCAGAACGGCACCTACCTGGGCGACTTCGTGGGCGATGCCTCGTTCGGCGCCTCGCAGTTCATCGGCGGGGTGGGCAACTTCACGGTCATGAACTCGGTGACCGGCGCCGGCGGCGCCGATCCCTGGTGGAACACGAACCTGGCCGTGGTGCGCGTCGATGATGCGGTGTCCAGCATCACCGTCATCCAGACCCAGCTGCGGGGAGACGGCATCGGGGTCAATATCGGGTTCGCACTCGACCAGGTGGTGTCGGAGGAAGCCACGACTTGGGGCGGGGTGAAGAGCCTGTTCCGGTGACCTTCGTGAAGCGAAGCGCGGGCCGCCTTCCCCGGGGGAGGCGGCCCGCGCGCGCACCGCGGGGCCCGTGTCGGCGCAGCCGGCGCCGGCGCCGATCCTCAGTCCCCACCGCCCTTGCGAGACGATTCATCCTGGCTGGCGGGCCGCCGCCCCCCGAACCATCCCTGCCGCCGGAAGTAGTACATGAGCCCCGCCGTGGTCGCCGCCATCAGAGCCAGCGAGAACGGGTAGCCCCAGGCCCAGCCCAGTTCCGGCATGTTCCAGCGCGAGACGCCGCGGTCGAAGTTCATGCCGTAGACGCCGGCGATGAACGACAGCGGCATGAAGATGGTGGCGATGACCGTCAGGACGCGCATGATCTCGTTCATGCGGTTGCTCATCACGGAGAGGTAGAGGTCCAGCAGTCCGGCCGCGCGCTCGCGTACCGCCTCGGTCAGGTCCACGACCTGGCGCGCGTGGTCCAGGCAGTCGCGCAGGTGCAGGCGCGTGGTCTGGCTCAGGGTCGGGATCTCCTCGCCGAGCATGCGCACGATCACGTCGCGCGTCTGCCAGGCCAGGCGATGCCAGGCCGCGAGGTCGCGCTTCAGCTCGTGGATGACCGCGACGTCGACCTGGCGCGGATCGGCGAAGATCGCATCCTCCTGCTCGTCGATGCGGCGCTCGTACTCCTCGACCACCGGGAAGTGCAGGTCCACGATCAGGTCGATGACGGCGTAGGCGAGGTAGTCGGAGCCGCCCTCGACCAGGCGCGGCCGGCGCTGGCGGATCCGCTCGCGCACGGCATCCAGGGCCGGCAGCGGTCGCTCCAGGAAGCAGAGCACGCGGCCGGGCGCCACGAACAGGCAGGCCTGCTGCGTCGTGCGGCCATCGGGCTCGGGCACGCGCAGGACGACCAGGTCCTGGTCGGCGTACTCGTCGAACTTGGGACGCTGGTGCGTGTTCGCCACGTCCTCGACGGCCAGGCGGTGCAGCCCGAACAGGTCCCCGAACGAGGCCAGCAGGGCGTGATCCTCGACACCCGTCACCACCACCAGCGCCAGGCGGCCGGGAACCGCCGCGGCCAGGGCGCCGGCCGCGTCTGCCGGCGCGGACTCGACCACTTCGTCGGCGCTGAAGCTGATGACCTCGATGGCCGACGGCGCGGCGTCCGCGCGCGGCACCAGCGTGCCGGGGGGCGTGCCGGGACGGCCGCGACGACGGCGCGGGGCGGGACCGCCGGAGCGGCTGCGGCGGGACTGGCGGGGGGACACGGGGACCTCCTGTCGCTGGGGCGTCGGCGCCATTGTGCGCCTGCGGCGGCGGGTTTGGCAACGCCGGGAAGCGAGGGGCGGACGGTCAGGCGCCGGGCCGGCGGTAGCCGGTCTCGCGCAGCAGCTCCTGCAGCCGCGCGGCGAGCCGGCGCTCGGTGTCCTGGTGGGCCGGCGCGCCGGCCAGGTTGACGCGCTCGCCGGGGTCCGCGCCCAGGTCGTAGAGCTCGGGTTGCAGGGATGGGTCCTCGGGGTAGGTGACATACTTCCAGTCGCGCGTGCGCACCGCCAGGCAGGTGGGCACGTTGCCTTCCTCGCGGAAGTACTCGTAGAGGAAGTCGTCGCGGCCGCGCTCGCCGCGGGCCAGGGGCAGCAGGCTGCGGCCCTGGTTGGTGGCGGCGGGCGCGATGCCGGCGGCCTCGCAGAATGTCGACATGAGGTCCAGGCCCAGCGCCATCTCGGCGCAGACCTTGCCGCGCGGCAGCAGCCGCGGGTGGCGCGCCAGCAGCGGCACGCGGATCGAGGCCTCGTAGGCGGCGCGCTTGTCGCGCAGGCCGCCGTGCTCGCCCAGCAGCAGCCCGTTGTCGCTGGTGTAGACGATCAGCGTATTGTCGAGCTGGCCGCTTTCCTTCAGCGCGGCCACCAGGCGTCCCATGCTCTCGTCCACCGCCAGCAGGCAGCGGTGGTAGTCGCGCAGCTCGTCCGGCGTCGGCGCGTCAGCCGCGCGGCCGCCCCAGTCGGGCTTCCGGGCCAGCTCGTCGCCACCGGCCGCCGGCTGCGTGAAGTCGACATCGGCGTAGCGGGTCGCGTGCCGGGTTGCCGGCGCGAACGGGGCGTGGGCCGCCTTGTGGCCCACGACCAGCAGGAACGGCTTCTGGCGTTCCTGGGCGATGAAGTCGACGGCGCGGTCGGTCAGCTCATCGGTGATGTAGTTCAGCACCAGCTTCCACTCGCCATCGACGTTCATCGTGTTGCGGACGTACTCGCCCTGGCTGGTGAAGCTGATCCAGCGGTCGAAGCCGACACGCGGCGTCGCCCGGGCCAGCATATGCCACTTGCCGAAGTAGGCGGTCTCGTACCCGGCCTGCTGCAGCATCTGGGCGAACGTGGGGCAGGACCGGTCCGGGTCGCGCGAGATGTTGTCCACGACGCCGTGCCGGTGGGCGTAGCAGCCGGTGAGCATGCTCGCGCGCGAGGGGCTGCAGAGGCTGGAGGTGACGAAGGCGTTGCTGAAGCGAACGCCGTCCTTCGCCAGGCGATCCAGGTGCGGCGTCTGCAGGCGCGCGTCGCCGGCGCAGCCCATCGCGTCGTGGCGCACGTCGTCCGTCAGCACGAGCAGGATGTTGGGCCGACGCCCGTCACCGCCGCGGGCGCAGCCCAACATGTCGCCCAGGGCCAGCGAGGCCGCGCCCGCCCCCAGGACGCGCAGCGCCTCGCGTCGCGTCAGCCCCGTAGCGCCGCTCACGGCTGCTCCATCCCGGGTGGGGCAGAGCGCGCCAGGCGCAGGCCGACGTGGGAGAAGCGCCGGTCGGGCCGCGCCTTGTGGCGCACGGCGGAACGGCAGTTGCGGCCCAGGTCGTGCCAGTTGCCGCCGCGGATCACGCGCTCGATACCGGCGGCGGGGCCGCGGGGATCGACCACCGGCTGGTGCGTCGGGAAGGAGTGCCAGTCCCAGACCCACTCGCTCACGTTGCCGTGCATGTCGTGCAGCTCCCAGGCGTTCGGCGCGAAGCCGCCGACCTCCACGGCCTGGCCGCGCCAGAGCCCCTTCTCGCAACCCTTCTGCGGGTCGTAGCCCAGGTAGTTCGCCTGACCGGTGTCCAGGCAATCGCCGGTGTAGAACACGGAGCCGGTGCCGGCCCGGCAGGCGTATTCCCATTCGGCCTCGGTGGGCAGCCGGATGCCGTCGGAGGCGGGATCCCAGGTGACGATCGTGTCGCGGATCGTGTAGGCCGGGCGGAACCCGAGGGTCTTCGAGACGGCGTTGCAGAACGCGACGGCCTCGTACCAGGTGATGTTCTCGACCGGGCAGTCCGGGCAGTCGTAGAGGAAGCTCGGGTTGCTGCCGGTCACGGCCTGCCACTGGGCCTGCGTGACCTCGTACTTGCCCAGGAAGAACCGCCGCGAGATGGTGACCGGGTGCTGCTGCTCGTCGTTGCGGCTGCCCCATTCGTGGTCAGGGCTGCCCATCAGGAACGAGCCGACCGGCAGGAAGACGAATTCCAGGCGCCCGCGATCGGTGTCGTCCGGGCGTGCGGGCGCGGGCTGCGCCACGGCCGGGCGAGGCACGGCGAACGACGCCAGCCCCAGGCAGGCGCCGAGCACGGCGATGAGGACACGCTGGCGGGGGCACCGCATCCCGTCGTGGACTGTTCCCTCTTCGGTCGCCGGACGCCGTGTCGGGCGGCGTCGGGACCGAACCACGACTGTAACAGATCCGTGAACTCCTGCCTAGTGGGTCGTAATAGGTCCGATTCCGGAGGCGCGGTTGACAGTCCGCCGACCCGGGGCTAACGTGCCGGCAACCGTTGGGGGTGGCCCGGCCGGCCGGATCGGCGGGGCCTGAGAAACACCCTTGGAACCTGAACCGGATCATGCCGGCGTAGGGAAACGGGCCGCACGCGGCGTCTTCCGGCTTGGGAGACGCCTTTCTTGTTCCCGCGCGGTGGCCTTCCTGCACCGGCCGACCTTCGCCAGGAGGCGGCCATGAGATGCATTCCAGTCCCGGCCCTCGGCCTTGCCCTCTGCGGCGCGCTCGGAGCGCTCCCGGCTTTGCCCGCTCTGGCCGTCGCCCCCGCCGCGGTCATCCCCGCCGCCGGCGACTCCGTGCCGGCCCGCCCGGTGTACCAGGACGTCGGCGTCGAGGTGACGGCCTCGCGCTTCGCGCCCGACCAGCGCCTGAACGTCTCGAACCTCACGGCGGAGGATCTCTCGCGACGCGAGACGGACCAGGAGCTCCCCCTGCTCGTGCAGTCGCTGCCGGGCGTGTTCTCCTATTCCGACGCCGGCGGCGGCCTGGGCTACACCTACCTCAAGGTGCGCGGCTTCGACCAGCGGCGCGTCGGCGTGCTGGTGGACGGCGTGCCGCTGAACGACCCGGAGGACCACCAGGTCTGGTGGGTCAACCTGCCGGACCTGGCCGCCGACGTGGCCGACATCCAGTTGCAGCGCGGGGTCACCGGCTCGGTGGGCGGGATGACGGCGATCGGCGGAACCGTCGACGTCGAGACCACGCCGCCTGGAAGGCGGCCGGGTACGCGCGTCGGATTGGACGCCGGCAGCGACGGCTTCGCGCGCCAGATGCTGGCCTGGGACAGCGGCGTGCAGGAGGGCGGCTGGGCCACGAACGTGCGCCTGTCGCGCCAGGAGACCGACGGCTACCGCGACCGCTCCGGCCACGAGGGCTGGGCCCTCAGCTGGAGCGGGCGGCGCGAGACCGCCGGCGGCTCGCTGCAGGTGAACATCCGCACCGGGCGCGAGCTGACACACCACGCCTGGGACGCCGTGCCCGCCTCGGTGCTGGCGGTGGACCGGCGCGCGAACGTCGAGACCTGGCACAACGCCGTCGACGATTTCCGCCAGCCGCACTACCAGCTGCACCACGAGTGGCGGCTCGGCCCGGGCCTGCTGCTGGTCAACCGCCTGTACCACGTGCGCGGTGACGGCTTCTACGAGAACTACCGGTCCGATGAGGTGGCCGAAAGCTATGCCCTGGACCAGGCGGGCGGCATCCCGGCCGGCGACGCGCTCGACCTGGTCCGCCGCAAGTGGGTCAGCAAGCGGCACACCGGCTGGGTGCCCTCGCTGGCGTGGGAGAGCGGCCGCGGCCGCCTGCTGGTGGGCGGCGACGCCTACACCTTCGACTCGGACCACTGGGGCGAGGTGCTGTGGGCCGAGGGCTTCGCCCAGGGCGACTTCGCCGAGCCCTGGCGCTACCATCGCTACACCGGCGACAAGGATGCGTGGTCGCTGTACGTCGACTACCGGCGAGACCTGGGCCGCGGCGTCGCGGCCACGGTCAACCTCCAGCACCAGTCCAAGCGCTACCGGTTCGAGCAGCAGGCCGTCGGCAATTTCCGCGGCGAGTTGCTGAACGCCTACACCGTCACCGACGACTTCTTCAATCCCAAGCTGGCCCTGGACTGGGTGGTGCCCGGGACCGTAGCGGGCGGCGCGCTGCAGTTCTACGCCAACGCCGGCGTGAACCATCGCGAGCCCACCGACAACGAGCTCTTCGACACCTGGGAAGGGGGCGACGACCTGGGCGCCGAGCCGCTGTTCAGCGACCGCCGCGAGGTGCCCGACGGCCAGGGCGGCATCGCCCGCGTCGAATGGTCTGGCCCGCTGGTGCGCCCCGAGCGGGTGCTGGACCGCGAGTTCGGGCTGGGCTGGCGCGGACGCGACCTGGCCGTGACCCTGGGCGGCTACTGGATGGACTTCGACGACGAGATCGTCGCCTACGGCGGCGTCAACGACGACGGCAGCGGCATCCGCGGCAATGCCGGCCGCACGCGCCACCGGGGCCTGGAACTGTCCGCACGGGCCCGGCTGGGGGCGGGGCAGGAGGTGGCCCTGGCCGCGTCGCGCTCCTGGGACGAGGCCGTGGAGTTCATCTTCCACGATTGGGACGGCTCGGTGTACGATTATGCGGGCAATCCGCTGGCCCTGTTCCCGCGCCACCTGGCGCTGGCGACCTGGGACGGCGACTGGGGGAGCGGCCTGCGCACGCGCGTCCGCCTGCGCAGCACCGGCCGCCAGTGGCTCGACAACTCGGGACTGGACGATCGGACCATCGATCCCTGGACGACGATGGACCTGTCGCTGTGGCTGGACCTGCGACAGGCCGGCCTGCGCGGCAAGGGAGAGGTGACCGTCTTCGCGCACCTGCGCAACGTCACCGACGAACGTTACGAGACCTGGGGCTACTGGTACGGCGAGAACCACTACACGCCGGCGGCGGGGCGCAACGTCGCCGTCGGGATCGACTGCGGGTTCTGATGCACGACGACGACCTGCCGACCGGCGGCGACCGCTGCCCGTTCTTCCCCAAGCGCGGCCGGCGCGCGGTGGTGCTTTGCGACGGGCCACCGCCCGCCCCCGGTGTGCTGGCCTACTGGCTGGCCGGAGCCGACCTGTTCGTCTGCGCGGACGCTGCCGGCCATCCCTACGACCACCTGCCGCGCATGCCGGAGGCCGTGATCGGCGACTTCGACTCCCTGTCGGGCCGCGTCCTGGCCGGCCGCGGCGGGCCCCGCTTCCTGCGCGTCGACGATCCCTACACGACCGACAGCGAGAAGGCGCTGCTCTACGTCGCCGATTCCGGGTGCGAGGAAGCCGTGCTGCTGGGGGCCGAGGGCGGTTGGCGGCTGGACCACACGCTGTTCAACCTGCAGCTCCTGGAGCGCTTCAGCGATCGCCTGCGGATCTGCCTGGCCGGGCGGAACGCGGACGTCGTGCGCGTGGGCCCCGGCTCGCACGAGGTATGGGGCCTGCCCGCCGGTACGCGCTTCTCGCTGCTGCCCCTGTCGGGCGAGGCGCGCGGCGTGACCATCGAGGGCGCCAGCTTCCCCCTGCTGGGCGACACCATCAGCCTGGCCGGCCCCACGGCGATCAGCAACACGGTCACCATGTCGCCACTGCTGCTGTCGGTGGGCACCGGCTCGCTGCTGGCGCTGGTCGAGCGCGAGGCCGAACCCGATCGCGCCGACCGCGGGCTCGACTGAGGTGGAGTCCGGCCTGTCGTCGTGGTGGGCCGGCTCCGCCTACCTCCTCTACCTGCTCTACGCGGTGCTGCGCGTGGCGCGGCGGCCGGTCGCCGGTGCCGTCGACTACCTGGTGGCCGGGCGGCGCCTGACGCTGCCGGCGTTCGTGGCCACGCTGGTCTCCACCTGGTACGGCGGGATCCTGGGCGTGGGCGAGTACGCCTGGCGCAACGGCGTCAGCAACTGGCTGGTCTTCGGGCTGCCGTACTACCTCTACGCCGGCGTGTTCGCCTTCCTGCTGGCGGCGCGGGCCCGCCGCAGCCGGCTGCTGTCGGTGCCGGACCTGCTGGAGCAGCGCTTCGGTCGCGGGCCGGCGCTGCTGGGCGCAGGCACCCTGTTCGTGATGACGGCGCCGGCAGCCTACGTGCTGATGCTGGGCGTGCTGCTGCAGCTGGCCTCGGGCTGGCCGCTGTGGGTGTGCGTGGCGCTGGGCGCACTGCTTTCGGTGGCGTACGTCGTGCGGGGCGGACTGCAGGCCGTGGTCGAGACCGACCGCGTGCAGTTCGCGCTGATGTTCGCCGGCTTCCTCGTGCTGGTGCCCGTCTGCGCCGTGGAGCTGGGCGGCTGGCAATGGCTGCGGGCCCACGTGCCCCCTGGCCACCTGCGCTGGGACGGCGGCCTGGGCTGGCAGGCGATCTTCGTCTGGTACTTCATCGCGCTGTCGACGCTGGTCGAGCCGGCGTTCTACCAGCGCTGCTATGCCGCCAGCGACGAGCGCACGGCCCGCCGCGGCATCCTCGTCTCCATCGCCTTCTGGATCCTGTTCGACTTCCTGACCACCACGGCCGGGCTCTACGCGCGCGCGGCATTGCCGGACCTGGCCGAGCCGGTGCAGGCGTTCCCGGCGCTGGCCGAGCGCGTGCTGCCGGGCTTCTGGCAGGGCGTGTTCACGGTGGGGCTGCTGGCGACGATCATGTCGACGGTGGACAGCTACTCCTTCATCGCGGCGGTCACGCTGGGGCGCGACGTGCTGGGCCGCTGGCGCGGCTGGGACGAGGCGCGCTCGCTGCGCGCCTCGCAGTGGAGCCTGGTCGCCACCGCGGGCGCGGCGGTGGCGATGGCGCTGGCCGCCGGCTCGGTGATCACGCTGTGGAAGGTGCTCGGCTCGATCGGCACGCCGGTGCTGCTGCTGCCGCTGGCCCTGGCGCACGGCTCGCGCGCGGTGGCCGGCGGGCGCGTATCGGCGGCCATGGCGGCGGCCGGCGTCGTGGCGCTGGGCTGGACGCTGGCCGGCAGGGGCTCGCCGTGGCTGGGGATCGAGCCCGTCTTCCCCGGGCTGCTGGTGTCGGCGGCGGTCCTGGCGCCGGCGTGGGCCCGGGGTGGAAGCACGTCGACCGACCGCGCCTGACGATGCGCGCGGATTCGCGTCAGCCCGCGACGCCGCCCGGCGGCAACCTGCGCCAGATCACGAGGCTGGCCGCGGCGAGGATCCCCGCGAACACGGCGATGGTCAGGTAGGGCGAGACGAACTGCGCCAGCCAGCCGGCCAGGAACGACCCCGCCGGCAGCGCCCCGCCGAAGCCGACCGACCAGATGCCCATGATGCGCCCGCGCAGGCCGTCCTCGACGCCCACCTGCACCAGCGTGTTGCTCGTCGACATGAACATGACCGCGCCGAAGCCGGCGACCGCCAGCCCGGCGCCCATCGGCACGGGGTGCCGGGACGCCGCGACCGCCAGCGCGCCGGCGCACAGCAGCCACAGGCCGCCGAAGACCTGCAGCCGCGTGGTGCCCGTCGCCGTGCGCGCCGCCACGACCAGCGCGCCGGCGATGGCGCCGACGCCGAACATCGCCGTCAGCAGGCCATACTGCCATTCGCCCAGGTGCAGCAGGTCCTGCGCGATGGCCGGCATCAGCGTCTGGCAGGCCCAGCCGAACATGCCCATCAGGCAGAGCAGCAGCAGCAGGGTGCGGACCGTTCGGTTGCGGTGGACCTCGCGGAAGCCCTCCAGCAGGTCCTGCCAGTGGCTGGTCCGTCGCGCCGGCGGGCGGTGCGGCGGCAACCGCAGGGCGAGCAGCGTCCCGGTGACCACCAGGTAGCTGGCCGCATCCAGCAGGAAGCACCAGCCGGCGCCGAATGCCGCCATCACCAGGCCCGCGATCGCCGGGCCGATCACGCGCGACGAGTTCACCAGCACCGAGTTGAGCGCGACGGCGTTGAGCAGGTGTTCACGACCGACGATCTCGCTGACGAACGCCTGCCGCGACGGCACCTCGAAGGCGAAGGCGATGCCGCCGAGCGTGGCCAGCGCCATCAGGTGCCACATCCTCGCCCAGCCGGTCAGGAGCAGCAGCGCGATGAGGGCCGACGACATCGCTGCCAGCAGCTGCGTCAGGACCACCAGGCGTCGCTTGTCGACGCGGTCGGCGATGGTGCCGGCCAGAGGCGAGAGCAGGAACATGGGCAGCAGGGCCAGTCCCATCACCGTGCCGAGCATGGCCCGCGAGCCGGTCATCTCGTACACGACCCAGCCCAGGGCGGTGCGGCGCATCCAGGTGCCGACCATCGAGGCGGTCTGGCCGGCGTAGTAGATCCGGAAGTTGCGGACCGCGAGGGAGGAGAACGTCGCCCGGAGCCAGGCGCGCGTCCCGCCGCCGGCCGCGGCACCGTCTCCCGCTGGCGACGGGCGGCTCAACGGTTCGCGGACGCCGGGTCGTCCGTGGCGGACAGGGGCGTGGCGTCCAGCTGCCGCGCGATCGTCTCGCGGGCCAGGGAGTGCAGGTCGGCGCCGCCCGTGCGGCCGGCTCGCGCCTGCGCCGCGAATTCCGCGGCCGCGGCGTCCAACGCTGCCAGCACGGCCGTTGCCGTGGCGGACACCCGTGCGTCCAGGTCGGCCTCGTCGGCGGCAAGGTAGGTCTCGCCGTAGATCACCTGCGCAACGTTGTCGACGAACAGCAGCGCGGCGCGGCCCTGGCCGGTGCGCATCGTGACGGCGGTGATCTCCAGCCTCGTCTCGCTGCCGTCGGGGCCCGGCGCGCGCAGGCGCGTGGCCGCCACCGGACGTGGCGCCCCGCGCACCTCGCGGGCGATCGCGCGGTCCAGCAGGCGTGCCGGCGCGAAGTCCGGGTCCTGCCGCCGCAGCTGCTCGCGGAGGGAGGCGAAGCCCGGGTCGTGCTGCCGGCCCTCGTAGTACAGCCCGTGCAGCCGGTCGTAGAGCGCGCCGGCGGCAGCGCGCGCCGGCGAGCCGGGCCCGGGCGCCAGGTCGCTGCCGGGCTGCTCCCGGTATCGGGCCAGCGCCTCGATGTTCTCGGCCACGCGACCGACCACGCCCGTCGAGTGCGGAGCCGAGAACTCCAGGTAGAGGTTGTCGTCGGTGTTGACCACCCCGGACTCGGCGAAGGCGGCGCTGCCCTGGTCGCCGAACTGGAAGAAGTCGAGCAGGTCGGAGGGTGTGGCCATGTCCACCCGCGCGAGCGCCGCCTGCAGCTGCGGCCGCGCGAGCCGCTCGGCCAGCCGCGAGCCCCCGAAACCGAGCGGCCGGTCGCTGCCCACCAGGTGCGCGTCGTAGTGCGTCAGCCAGACCTGGGTGTGGGGAAAGGCCGTGCGAAACGTCCGCACCACGGTCGCCAGGTCGCGCGGCGACAGCTCGTAGATGGGCAGCCACTGCATCATCACGCCACCCGGCTCCAGGCGGCCGGCCGCCAGCCGGTAGTACTCGCTCGTGTAGAGGTACGCCGAGCCGCGTGTCCAGGGGTGTACCGGATCGGCGGTGATGACGTCGAATCGCTCGCGCGTCGTCAGCAGGCGGTTGCGCCCGTCATCGACGGCGATCTCCAGCCGCGGGTCGTCCAGCACGTCGTGGTTCCAGCGCGCGAACGTGCGGGCGGCGGGGATCACGGCCGGCTCGAGCTCGGCCAGCACGATGCGCTCGACCTCCGGGTGCAGCGACACCGCGCCGAGCGTCATGCCCGTGCCGAGGCCCAGCACGAAGACGCGCCGCGGCTCCGGGTGCAGCAGCAGCGGCAGGTGCCCGAGCAGGTACTGGCACTGGACGTCCTCGTCCATGTCCGAGGCCACGACCTTCCCGTTGACCAGCACGGCCTGGGTGCCGCCCTTGACGCGGATCACGCTGATGGTCGAGTTGGTCCCCTCGTGGAAGTAGAGGATGTCCGTGTTCTCGAGCGCGGCGCGCACTTCCCCGGGCGAATCGAAGGCGGCGCGCTGGTTGTTGCGGAAGATCGCGATCAGGTCCTGGTTCCACAGGCGCGCGCCCGCCGGCAGCAGGGCCGGCGCGGCCAGCAGCAGCACGGCGGCGGCCGCTCCCGCCGGGCGCCAGGCGCGCCGACCGGCAGCCGCGGTCGCGACGGCGACGGCCAGGGCCAGGTTGAGCGACGACAGCGCCACCAGGGCGCGCTCGATGCCCCAGACGCGGATGAGCAGGAAGCCGGCTGCCAGCGCGCCGGCGATCGCGCCGACGGTGTTCCAGGCCAGCACCTCGCCGACCGCGCGGGAGACCTGCCCGCGACGTGTCGCGTGGATCGTGCCGGCCAGCGGGAACGCCACGCCCATGAGGAACGCGGGGACCAGCATGTGCGAGAACGCGGCGACGAAGCCGGTGACCTGCCGGGCGTCGAACTCGCCGAGGCCGCGCGCGACCAGGGCGCTGGTCAGCCAGGCCGAGTGACCGGTCAGGTCTCCCAGCCGCCAGGTCACGCCCAGCGCGGTCAGCCCGATGAGCGCCTGCACCGCCGCGAAGAGGCGGACCAGGGCGCCCGTGCCGGTCGCAGGCCGGCGTCGCAGCGCCAGTCCGAGCGCCTCGCTGCCGAGGCCGATGCCGGCCAGGAACGCCGCGAGCATGACCGTGAACGCGTAGGTCGACGTGCCGAGCGTCGTGCCCAGGGCGCGCGTCCACAGGACCTCGTAGCCAAGCGCGCAGAACCCGCTGATGCCGATGCCGACCAGCACCAGCGGGGCGCCGGGCGCCGGCGTCGGGTCCGGCCCCGCGGCGCCGGGCGCGTCATCGGCCGGCAGCGCCGCCAGCGCCGCCAGCGGACGTCGCCCGGCGACCAGGGCGGTCAGGCCGACAGCAAGGTTCACCCCGACCGCGACCAGCAGCGTGCGCGTGGCGCCGAGGGCCGGCAGCAGGAAGAACCCGGCGGCGACCGCCCCCAGCACCGCGCCCAGCGTGTTGACCGCGTAGAGGACCGAGAGGTGGCTGGCCAGGGCTGCCCCGGCGGAGCGCGCGAAACGTGCCAGCACCGGCAGCGTGGCGCCCATCAGCGTCGTCGGCACGATCATCGCCAGCCCGGCCAGCGCGAACCGCAGCGCCGTCAGGGCGGCAGGTTGCCCTTCCAGCGGTCGCGCCAGCGGCACGTAGAGCGCGGGATAGCGGTGCAGGAGCGCGTGCACGCCGAGCGCCGTCACGGCGATGCCCAGCTCCAGCAGCCCGTACGCCAGCAGGGGGCGGTGCCAGCGGTCCGCCCGGCGTCCCAGCAGCCAGCCGCCCAGGGCCAGGCCGGCCATGAACACGGCCAGCACGGTCGAGACGGCCAGGTGCGTACCGCCGAAGACCAGGCCCTGCTGCCGGACCCAGACGACCTGGTAGACGAGGGCCGTCGCGCCCGACAGCAGGAAGAGCAGGTGGAGCAGGGGGCGCATCGAAGCCTCCGAACGTGGCTCGGGGCCGTGAATCGGGCCGGGGCGCCCATGCAAACTGGTTCAGGATCAACGGGTTGTCAAAGGCATAGGGTGGACTGGGCGATTCGCGGGGTTGTTTTGACGAAAAGCGCTCGACATTCTTGACAACTTGAGTAAAGTATATTTGTTTGTGGACGACAAAAAAACGTTCCCCGGGAGCTTTCCCCAACCCAGAGGCCTGCTGATGTCCGACCAGCTGCTGAACCCTGCCGACCCCGCCAACGTGTTTGCCTGCCGCAACCTGCGCGTGTTCGTGCAGGATGGCGACCAGGAGAAGGAGATCGTCCGCGGGGTGGACCTGACGGTCCGGCGCGGCCAGAAGCACGCCCTGATGGGCCCCAACGGCTCGGGCAAGTCGACGCTGGCCGCCGCCCTGATGGGGCACCCCGGCTACCGGGTGGAGGGCGAGATCTGGCTGGAAGGCGAGCGCGTGGACCGGCTCGAGCCGCACGAGCGCGCCCGGCGCGGCATGTTCCTCAGCTTCCAGTACCCGGTGGCCGTCCCCGGTGTGACGGTGGCGAACTTCCTGCGCGCGTCGCTGGCGGCGCGCCGCGGCACGGAGATCCCGGTGCGGGCCTTCCGGCAGGAGCTGAACGAGGCGTTCGATGCCATGGACATGGACCACTCGTTCATCACGCGCTACCTGAACGACGGCTTCTCGGGCGGCGAGAAGAAGCGCCTCGAGATCCTGCAGATGCTGCTCCTGAAGCCGTCGTTCAGCCTGCTGGACGAGACCGACTCGGGCCTGGACATCGACGCGCTGAAGGTGGTCTCGGCGGGCATCAACCTGGCCAGCCACGAGCGGAACGGACTGCTGCTGGTGACGCACTACCAGCGCATCCTGAACCTCGTGCAGCCGGACGTGGTGCACGTGTTCATGTCCGGGCGGCTGGTGCGCACGGGCGGCATGGAACTGGTGCACGCGCTGGAGGAGCGGGGCTACGACTGGCTGGCGGACGAGTCCGCCGCCCTGGCCGAAGGGAGCCGCACATGAGCGACGCGACGCTGCGCGAAACCACGCCGCGGGACGTGACGTCGATCAACGACGATTACGCCGCCCGCTACGGCTTCCACGACCCGGAAGACTACTTCCTGAAGGCCCCCAAGGGGCTGGACCACGAAGTGGTCGAGATGATCTCGCGGAAGAAGAACGAGCCGGACTGGATGCGCCAGATCCGCCACCAGGCTCTGGAGACCTTCCTGTCCAAGCCGATGCCGCGCTGGGGCAACACCGAGGCGCTGGGCGGCATCGACTTCGCGAACATCCACTACTACATCAAGCCGAAGGGCGAGCAGGCCAACGACTGGAACGAGGTGCCGGAGCAGATCAAGCGCACGTTCGACCGCCTGGGCGTGCCGGAGGCCGAGCGCAAGTTCCTGGCCGGCGTCACCGCGCAGTACGAGTCGGAGGTCGTCTACCACTCGATCCGCGAGGACCTGTCCAAGCTGGGCGTGCTGTTCATGGACATGGACTCGGGCCTGCGCGAGCACCCCGAGATCGTGAGGAAGTGGTTCGGGAAGATCATCCCGACCGGCGACAACAAGTTCTCGGCCCTGAACACGGCGGTGTGGTCGGGCGGATCGTTCATCTACGTGCCCAAGGGCGTGAAGGTGGACATCCCGCTGCAGGCCTATTTCCGCATCAACGCCGAGAACATGGGGCAGTTCGAGCGGACGCTGATCATCGCCGACGAGGACAGCTCGGTGCACTACATCGAGGGCTGCACGGCGCCGACCTACTCGTCGGACTCGCTCCACTCGGCGGTGGTCGAACTGGTGGCGCTGGACCGCGCCCGCATCCGCTACACGACCATCCAGAACTGGTCGACCAACGTCTACAACCTGGTCACCAAGCGCGCCCACGCCCATGCCGACTCGGTGGTCGAGTGGGTGGACGGCAACCTGGGCTCGAAGCTGACCATGAAGTACCCGGCCATCGTGCTCAAGGGCGAGCGCGCGCACGGCGAGGTGCTCTCGATCGCGTTCGCCGGCCACGGCCAGCACCAGGACGCGGGCGCCAAGATGACGCACGTGGCCCCGAACACCACCAGCCGCATCGTCAGCAAGTCCATCAGCAAGGACGACGGGCGCAGCAGCTATCGCGGGCTGGTGAAGATGGGGAGGGGCGCCACGGGCTGCAAGACGAGCGTCGAGTGCGACGCGCTGCTCATCGGCGACCATGCCGTCTCGGATACCTACCCGACCATGGACGTGGCCGAGTCCGACGTGCGCGTCGAGCACGAGGCCCGCGTCTCGAAGGTGGGCGAGGAGCAGCTGTTCTACCTGCAGAGCCGCGGCCTGGACCCGGACAAGGCGCGCCTGATGATCGTCAACGGGTTCATCGAGCCGTTCGTCAAGGAGCTGCCGATGGAGTATGCCGTGGAGCTGAACCGGCTCATCGAGCTGGAGATGGAGGGTTCCGTTGGTTGACCTGACCACCGCGGCTTCGGCGACCGCGCCGGCAACCGCACGCCCGGCGCTGGACAAGGACCTCGTGACCAGGCTGGCCGCCGCGGCCGGCGACGATGCCGACGGCCTGCGCCGCCGCCTGGGCGCCCTGGCGCGCTGGGAGGCGGCTGCCGCGCCCGATCGCGTGAGACACCTCTGGCGCTTCACCGACCCGGCCCGGCTGCTGCCGGCGCGCGTCGGGGGCGAAGGCGCCGTGGTCGCGGCGCCGGCGGCAAGGCCGGCCATCGCCGGCGCGGTCGCGACCATCGACCTGCGTCCCGGCGAGGCGCCGCTCGTGGGCCTCGCGCCGGGCCTTCCGCCCGGGATCCTGACGGTCGGCCCCGCCACCGAAGGCGGCGCCGGCGCCGGCTCCGGCATCGCGGCAGACCGCGACCTGTTCCGGTCGCTGAACGACGCGGCCTGGAACACCGGCGTCGGGCTGGTCGTGGCCGACGGTGCCTGCCTGCCCGGCCCGATCCACGTCCGCATCCATGCCGCGGGCGCTGCCGCGCTGCCGCGCCTGACGCTGGCGGTCGGTCGCGGCGCCGAGGCCGTGCTCCTGGAGCAGCATCTCGGCGGCGGCGGCGACGTCCGCGTCGGCGGCCGCACCGTGGTCCGCGCCGCCGCGCGCGCGCGCGTGCGCCATGCCGTCATCCAGGTCTGGGACCCGGGCACCTGCGGCCACCTGGCTGTGGACACGCATGCCGCCGACGGGGCCGACGTGCTGACGGTCTGCGGCGCCTTCGGCGGCGACGTGGCGAAGCTGGAACTGCGGACCGACCTTGCCGGGGCCGGCGCGCACAGCGAGATCGTGGGGGTCACGCTCGTGGCGGGAAGCCAGCACGGCGACGTGCACACCAGCCATCGCCACCTGTCGGGACAGACCACCAGCCGCATCGACTTCAAGGCCGTGGCCGCCGACAGCGCCCGGACCACGTACACCGGCCTGATCCGCATCGACGACGAGGCCCGCGGGTGCGAGGCCTACCAGGAGAACCGCAACCTGCTGCTGTCGCCGCGGGCGCGGGCCGACGCGATCCCCGAGCTGGAGATCCACAACCAGGAGGTCAGCTGCAGCCACGGTGCCACCATCGCGCCCGTGGAGTCGGACCAGCTGTTCTACCTGGAGAGCCGCGGCCTGGACCGCGGCGAGGCGCTGGGCCTGGTCGTGTCCGGCTTCCTCGAGAACACTCTGGCGCGCCTGCCGGGTGACGCGCGGGCGCTGGTGGAGTCGTTCGTGGGGCCGCGGCTCGCGGCCATCCGGGAGGGTGTGGCGTGAAGCGCGCGAAATCACTGGCGGCGCCGGCCGGGGTGCAGCCCTGCGACGGACAGGCGGGCGAGTGCAGCCGTTGTGGCCCGGTCTTCGGGGGGCGCTTTCCGCTCCTCGAGCGGACGATCAACGGTCGCCGCCTGGTCTACCTGGACAGCGCGGCGACCACGCAGAAGCCCGGCGCCGTCATCGCCGCCGAGGCGCGCTATTACCGCGAGCACAACGCGAACGTGCATCGCGGCATGCATACCCTGGGCGTCGAGGCCACCGACCTATACGAGGGCTGCCGGGCGCGGGTCGGGCGCTTCCTGGGCCTGCCGGCCGAGCGCGTGGTGATCACGCGCGGGGCCACCTCGGCCCTCAACCTGGTGGCCGGCGGCCTGGCCGCCTCGCTCAAGCCCGGCGACGAGGTGCTGGTCACCGAGATGGAGCACCACGCGAACCTGGTGCCGTGGCTGGAGCTGGCCCGGCGCGAGGGCCTGCTCGTGCGCCACCTCCCCGTGAACGACGGCGGCGAGCTGGATCTCTCGCGCCTCGGCGAGCTGCTGAACGGCCGCACGCGCGTGGTCGCGCTGACTCACGTGTCCAACGTGCTGGGCACGATCAACCCGGTGGCGGAGATCGCGGCGGCCGCGCGCCGGCGCGGCGCGCTGGTGGTGGTGGACGCCGCGCAGTCGGTCGGCCACCTGCCGCTTGCGTTCGACGACCTGGATTGCGACTTCCTGGTCTTCTCGGCCCACAAGGCCTACGGGCCGATGGGCCTGGGCTTCCTGGCCGGGCGCGCCGAGGCGCTCGAGCGCCTGCAGCCGGTGGAAACCGGCGGCGAGATGATCGACACAGTCACGATGGAAGGGGCGACCTGGGCCGCGATCCCGCAGCGCTTCGAGGCCGGCACGCCCAACGTGGCGGCGGCGGCGGCATTCCCGGCGGCGCTCGACACCATCGACGAGGCCACCGTCGAGCGGCTGCGCCAGCACGAGATCTCCCTGACCGGATACGCCCTGGAGCGCTTGCGCGCCAAGGGAGGGCTGACCATCTATGGGCCCCGCGATCCCGAGCGGCGCGGCGGCCTGGTGACGTTCCACGACCCGATGGTGCACCCGCACGACATGGCGCAGCTGCTGGACTCCCTCGGCATCGCCATCCGCGCCGGCCACCATTGCGCGCAGCCGCTGCACCGGAAGCTGGGCGTCGTGGCGACCAGCCGCGCCTCGTTCGGCATGTACAACTCGCACGATGATATCGACGCCCTGGTCGACGGCATCGGCTACGCGCGGAGCGTGTTCGGGGCATGAACGGCGGCATGGACGAACTGTACCGCGAGGTGATCCTGGACCATCATCGGCGGCCCCGCGGGCAGCAGCCCCTGGCGGGCCCGGCCGATGCGCGGGCCGAGGGCAAGAACCCCTCCTGCGGCGACGAGCTGGTCCTGGAGCTGGCCTGCGCCGGCGCCGCGATCACCGGCGCGCACGTGGCCTGCCGCGGTTGCGCCATCGCCACCGCCAGCGGCTCGATCCTCGCCGAGCTGGTGCCCGGCCGCACGGCGGTCGAGGCTCGCGCCCTGGCCGAGGCGTTTCGCGAGGCGATGCATTCGCCCGACGGCGCCCTGCCCGACAGCCTGGATCCCGGGGACCTGGAGGTCCTGACCGGCGTCCGCAAGTTTCCCGCGCGCGTCAAGTGCGCGCTGCTGCCCTGGATCACGCTGCTGTCGGCGCTGGATGCGCGCGACGGCGCGGCGCCGGCCGCACCGACCACCACGGAGGGCTGACATGTCGACACTCACCCAGGCCGCCGTGATCGACGCGATCCGCCCGGTGAAGGACCCCGAGCTCAACCTCAGCGTGGTGGAGCTGGGCCTGCTGCGGGAGGTCGAGGTCGATGCGGCGGAGGGCCAGGTCACCATCGGCCTGACCCTGACCAGCCCGATGTGCCCGATGGGCCCCCAGATCATGCAGGCGGTGCGCGACGCCGTGCTGCGCATGCCGGGCGTGAAGTTCTGCGGCGTGGACCTGGTGTGGTCGCCGCCGTGGGATCCGCGCGTGGACGCCACCGAGGACGCGCGGGCGGAGCTGGGGATCTGGGACTGAGTTCCGGCGCGTCATGGCGTCGATCGCGGGCGCGGGAAAGCACGCCCGATGTCCCCCGGGGGCCACCTGCGCCCCGGGGTATCGCGATCATCACGGCCTCACCGCGGATGCGCCCTCGCGTCAGCGCGGCGACCCTACCCCCGCAGCGCCGTTCAGTATTCCAGGTTGGCCTTCGCGCGCATCTCGAAGAGCTCGCGTTCGAGGTCCTTGACGTATGTCCGATGCAGGCCGAGAGCGTCGACCGTGGCGTCGCCCTTCTCGAGGATCGAGAACGACTGGTGTCCATGCAGGCCGCGGGGAGCGGTCCTGACGACGCGGAAGAACCGCCCGACGGTGCGTTCCCATTCGGCGGTCTCGTAGAAGGTCGCCACCCGCGTGGAGCCCTCGGCGCCGGCGCCGAGGATCGTGCGTCCCTTGAAATCCCGCGTTTCGGGTGTCTTGTTGCGGATCTTGTCGTAGAGCGTCTCGTCATGATAGGTCACGAACGCCCGTCCACCCGGCTTCAGCACGCGGTTGAGTTCCCACAGCCAGTAGTCGGTGGTGTGGTCCAGGTGCGTGAATACCGAGATGACGTACGTCGCGTCGACGGTGTTGTCGGGGATATCGTGGGTCGTGGCGACGATGTCGACGCCCTCGAATTCCTTGATGCGGGCGATGGTCCCAAGCATCATCGGATCGACGTCGAAGCCGATGAAACGCGCACCCGGAAGCTCCTGCGTGAGCGGCCACAGCACGCGCCCGAGCCCGACGCCGAAGTCGAGAACGGTCTCCGCTCGGCGCAGCTCGCCGAAGTGGCCCAGCAGGTCGGAGACGATGTTCTTGCCCATCTGGACGAAGTGAGCCGCCTCCGCGCTGCCGTTCACCTTCATCAACGCATGATGGGGCATCTTGGTCACCGCCGCGGCGAAGCTCGCATCGGCAATCTGCAGGTCGCTCTCCAGTTGCGCCAAAGCGGCAGCTACCTGCTCGTCGGGGCCAGCGGTCTCCAGGTAGGCCCGGCAATGCTCGATGCCGCGGCGCAGGAAGCGCGGCCGCGTGCGCGCCAGATCCGCGAAGTTCAGCGTGAACAGCCGGTGGTCACCGTGTCCCCCGATGGCGTGCTCCATGCCCCGCATGGCGCCAGGCAGGTCCCCGGTCTGGAAGCGCGCGACAGCCAGGTTGTTGGAGTACTGGCCGCAGGACGGCTCCTCGCCGACGGCCATCTCGAACAGGAGGCGGGCCTCCTCGGCCCGGCCGATGTCCAGCAGCCTCTCGCCCAGTCGATTGACCTCGGCGCTGGGCACGAACGGAACCTGCGTCCGCGGCTCCACCGTGGCGCGAGCCGACTGCGTTGCATACTGCTGGGACATCCGAGACCTCCGAGATTTGACAGGTTTCCGCCCACTCCGGCCGCGTTCGGGACCAGGCGACCTCCGGCAATCCGGGAAGCTCGACCCGCTGCCGGAGTGCGCAACCATAAGGCCCACAACTCGTTCGAGAACGTCGGAGCCGGGGCCCGCGGTGTGACGAGGCACGCGTCGCGGGGCCCCGGGAAGTCCAGGGGCAAGGACCGCGCCAGGAGGGAGGGGCAGGGATCGCCGGGTGACGGCGGTGGCGGCAGGGCGCAGCCGACGGCGAACGGGGGCTTCCGGGATTGGCGGTCGGACCCGGGCGCGGGATGCATGACCGGTCAGGACTGCCGGGCGATCGCGGGGGCGACCAGGCCAGGCTCGCGGTGAATCTCGCGCCCGGGCGGGAGTCACTGCCGGAGCAGGCGCTGGCGATCAACCCACTGCCTGACCACGGGACGCCGCTGCGTCAGGCGGTGGCGGACCTGCGGCCGCAAACGAGTCCGGTCCCGACAATCGCTTGCGCCACACGACGCGCAGGTGCGCGCGGACGTGCAGGAGGCCGAGCTGGCGGCCAGGGTGTCGGGGGCAGGTAGCCGGGACCAGCCGGCAGCGAGACCTGCATGGACCCGGCCCCGGCTGCTGCCGCTGCCGGCCGCCCTTCCCACACGCCCGCTCTAGTAGTCCTTCGGTTCCGCCGCCGCTCCCGCCCCGACCGGCAGCTTCAGCTTCTCCGGGTGACGCCTGACCACCTCGCGCAGCCAGCCCTCGGGGTAGCCCGTCTCCTGGGGCCGACCCTTGTCGTCCTGGATGTAGCCGTCGTTGTATTTCGCCAGCAGCTGCTCACCCAGGGTGCGCCAGCGGCGCACCACTTCCTCCGCCTGAAGCACCGAGTAGTCGGTCAGCCACCGCGTGGCCAGCACCGGGTCGGTGCGGTGGAGCGTGGCGGCGGCCTGCTCGAACGCGGGCTGCACGGCCAGGTAGTGCCCCTCGATGGCCCGCTGCACCGCGCGGACGTCGGCGATCATCGGCTCGTAGCGCAGGCCCGCGTAGTTGGAGACGAAGTTGAAGACCCAGAACGCGGAGTCCCAGCTGAACTTCTGCAACCGGCCGGTAGCGTACGAGGCCGGGATGTCGGTGATGCCGCAATAGAGCGGCGTGTAGCAGGTGAAGTTCGTGTCGTCCAGGCCGTACCAGGTGATGCCGCCGATGGCATCGGGCAGCCCGCGTCGCGCCTGCGTGACCATCGAGAAGCCGGTCTGCTGCGTCGAGATCGGACGCTCCCAGGTGTAGGCCGTGTCATCCACGGTGAAGCCCATCGGCCGCGTGCGCAGCGGATTGCCGTGGGGGCCGGCGTCCATTCCCTTCGTCATGTCGAACTCGGTGCCCTCGTAGTGGTCGCGCATGAGCGCGAAGACATCGTCGAGGGACAGCTTCCTGTCCGGCTTGATGAACAGCGGATAAGGCTCGGCGCCGGCGACGCCGCGGTGGTAGTCCGGGCTCAGGTCCAGCGACGGCGCTGCGCGCCGGAAGAGGCTCCACACGCGCGCCGCCGTGTAGCGCTTCTGCTGCGGCGTCAGGGGGTGGAAGGCGGCGCTCCAGTCGAACGGTCCGTCGGCCGGGCTCCACCACCCGCGCTCCCGTGCGAAGTCCTCGATGCCGGGCGAGTACAGGCAGTTCGCGGCGTCGTTCCTGGGGTACGTCGTGATGCGGCCGCCGTTGGCGAACGCGCTGATGCTGCCGTCGGGGACGCGGATGGCGATCCAGTAGGCGCCGGGACCGGTGCCGCCCGGAACGCCGCGGCCGGGCCCGACCATCTCCATCACCCACGCCTCGTTCGGGTCGCCGATGCAGTACGATTCGCCCGAGCTGCGGTAGCCGTGCGCGGCGACCAGGCGTCCCATCTCCTGGACGCACTCGCGCGCGGTCGCCGCACGCTGCAGCGCCAGCCTCATCAACATCCAGTAGTGCAGCAGCCCGTCGGGATTGGTCAGTTCGTCGCGTCCGCCCGTCGTGGTCTCGGCGATGGACACCTGCTTCTCGTTCTGCAGGTTCACCACGGCCCAGGTGTGCGCCGGGTAGGGCACCTGTCCCACCACCTGGCCGCTCCAGTTGCGGATCTCCTGCATCGCGCCCGGCTCGTGATCGCCGGCCGGGATCCGCTCGAGGATCGGGTGGAACTCCCCGTCGCAGGTGTAGGTCACGAAGACCGACCCGTCGGTGGTGGCGCCGGGGCTGCAGACGAGGTTGGTGCAGGCGATCGCGACGGAAGCGGCGGCCGGCAGGAGCGCAGCTGCTGCGGCGGCGGTCAGGATCTTCAGGCGGGACATCGCACGACCTTTCAGGGTTGGCTGTGGCCGGCCAACCGTAGCACCGCGGGGTGGCGGTGGGCAACCGGCGGCCGGGCGGCGGTGCGACCGCGGCCCCGCGGGCGCCCGGGACGCGGTATTGACGCCCCCCGCAGTCCGGCCGATATTCGCCCGATGAACCAGCGCCCGCCGCGCCTGCCCGGCGCCATCCGCTCCCTCTGGCCCCTGCTGCTGCCGCTGCTGGCGGCCGTCGCCGTCTACCACGCCGTCGGCACCTTCGGCTTCGTCAATTTCGACGACGACAACTACGTCTACGACAACCCGCGCGTGACCGGCGGCCTGGGGCCGGACGCCGCCCGCTGGGCGCTGACGACCGGCCACGAGCAGGTGTGGATCCCGCTGACCTGGCTGTCGCTCCAGCTGGACGCCTCGCTGTGGGGCGCCGAGCCGGCGGGCTTCCACCTGGCGAACCTGGCGCTGCACCTGGTCGCCACCGCGCTGGCCTGGTTCCTGGCCCGCCGCCTGTGCGGCAGCGTCGCCGTCGCCACCGGGGCCGCGCTGCTGATGGCCGTCCACCCGCTGAATGTCGAGGCCGTCGCCTGGGTCACCGCGCGCAAGGATGTGCTCATGGCGACGCTGCTGCTGGGCGCCGCCCTGGCCTGGCTGCAGGCGAAAGGCGTGCGCGGGCTGCTGCTGTCCTGCGCCCTGGCCACGCTGGCGATGCTGGCCAAGCCGGCGGCCGTGGTGGCGCCGCTGCTCCTGCTGCTGTTGACCCTGGCGAGCGGCTGGAGCGGCACGGAACCGGCGCGGCCGCGGCGCGGGCAATGGGTCGCGCTCGCGGGCCTGGCGCTGGTTGCCGTCGCCGTCGGCGTGGTCACGACACGGTTGGCGCAGCACGGCCGGATGGGCGCAGTCGAGGCGGTGCCGCTGCTGCAGCGCGTGCTGGAGGCGGGCGGCGCGATCGTCCGCTACCTGGCACGATCGGCCTGGCCGGCCGGGCTTGCTGTCCGCTATCCCGAGTCCGGCCTGCACCTGTCGGGAGCGCTCGCCGCGGCGGCGGACTTCGCCGTGGTCTCGCTCACCGTGCTCCTTTGGCGCCAGCGGCGCCGGCTGCCGCTGGCCTCGTTCGGCTGGCTGTGGTTCCTGGTCTGCCTGTTGCCGTCGGTGGGCCTGGTGCAGGGCGGGCACCTGCCGCAGGGCGATCGCTACGCCTACGTGGCGGCGCTGGGCCTGTGGCTGCCGCTGGCCTCGGCCGCGTCGGCAGCGGCCCGCGCGCGCCCCCGGCTGCGTCCGGCGCTGCTGGCCGCCGCCGCGGTGGTGATGGCCACGCTCGCCGTGGCGGCCTCGCGGCAGGCTGGTACCTGGCGCGACGCGGAATCGCTGTGGCGCCACGCGCTGGCCGTCACACGCGACAACGAGATCGCCCACCAGAACCTGGCCGTGGTGCTGGAGGCGTCGGGCCGTCGCGACGAGGCGCTCTCCCACCTGGAGGCGGCGCTGCGGATCCACCCGCGCAGCGAGGCGCACTTCAACGCGGGCAACCTCAACGCGGCGCTCGGCCGCGACGACCGGGCCGAGGCGCACTATCGCGCGGCGCTGCAGCTGAACGCGTCGCTGCACGAGGCGGCGCAGAACCTCGGCTCGCTGCTGGGCCGCCAAGGCCGCCTGGACGAGGCGCGCGCCGTGTTGCTGGGGGCGGCGCAGTCGGCGCCCACCGTGGCCTCGCTGCAGTACAACCTGGCGGTGGTGGCCGCGGCGCAGGGCGACGTGGCCGAGGCCCTCGCGCGCTGCCGTCGGACGCTGGAGCTGGAACCGTCGCACGCGGGGGCGGCCGAACTGCTGCGGAAGATCGGTGGGGGCGGCGCGACGCGGTGAACGATGTCGGGTGCGGCCGGCGCTTGCGCCGGCGCAAGTCTCACGGAATCGCGACCCTTGCGCCGGCGCAGGTCGAACGGCACCACGACCGGCTTCGCTTCGCTGTCGTTCCAGGTCAAGGCGGTCGATTGACATTCATGGAGGCGATGGAAGACAATCAACGGGAGTCGGGCGCCGATCGCGGGGTGATGACATGAGTGCACTGTCGATGCTAGTCCGATGCTCGCTCCAGGTGGTGCTCCTGGCTGCCCTGTGGGCCGCTGTGGCGCCCGCCCAGACGATGACCGCCGCCGACGATCCGGACGTCGACGGCATGCCTGGCCTTGCCGATTCGCCACCGCCACTCCATGACGACAGCGCCGGCCTGGTCGTGATCTCGAAGGACCTCGCCTACTGCTACTTCGGCCTCTACCGCGCTATTCAGATGTCTGCGGAGCCGTGGGACCTGTTGGATCGAACAGTTGCGGCCATGCTGTCGCACGCCGGCGGGAGCAGGCGCATCCTGCTCATAACCTACAGCAACCAACTCGTGCCGCCGGTGCACTACCTGCAGGAAGACGGCTACGCCATCTACCAGCACCTGCGGCTCGCCGGATACCAGGTGACCGGGCGCGACCAGTCGGCGGTTCCCGATCTGGATGTCGGCTATCTGCGCCAGTTCGATCTCATCGTCCACTGGTGTATCTGGAGCTACGGCCTGGGCCCGGTGCCGGAGTCCGGCGTGCCTCTGCTCACGGTTTGCCCCGGACATGCGAGCGCGCTGGGTCTGGGGACGTACGCCCAGGATCACCGCGTCGTGGAATCGGTGTGCATCTCGGAGACCTACGGTCCGACGGCCGGTTGCGTGCCCGGTGAAATCGGTTTCGGGGACTGGATGTGGAGCTACGAGGTGCGGCCCGCGGTGGACGTCCTGACGCTGGTGCGGTACCGCTGCCCGACGGTCGCGACCGAAGCGATGAGCTGGGGCTCGCTGAAGGCGAAGTTCTACTGACGATCGGGCCGCTCCCCCGCCCGAACCCTAGTCCGGCTCCCGCTCGTCCGCCGAGAAGATCGTGCGCAGCGTCTCGAGGTGGCGGCGGCGCTCCTCGGGGGTCTCGGCAGCGCGGAGGGTGGACATCGAGCGGCCGAGCACTTTCTTGATGAACTGCTGCAGGCTCTTGTCGACTTCCGCAGCCATTTCGTCCGAGTGCTTCTTGCGCACGAAACCGACCTGCTTGTCCTTCAGCCCCTCGAGGTAGGCGCGGAACTCGGCCACCGTCGGCCGCAGGTCGATGTCGTCGAGCCACTTGCCGAACTCGGCGATCTCCTCCTCGATCAGGCGCTCGGCGTGGGGGATCTGGCTGCGCCGTGCGGCCAGGTTGACCTGGACGATCTCGTCGAGGTCCTCGAGGCCGAACACGAACACGTTGGCGACGCGCGCCACGTCCGGGTGGATGTCGCGCGGCACGGCGATGTCCAGCATGAACAGGGGCAGGCCGTGCCGGCCGTGAACCGCCTTCTGCACCATCGCCGGCAGGATCACCGGCTCCGTGGCGCCGGTGGTGCTCAGGACGACGTCCGCGCCGGCGATGGCATCGCCCAGCTCGTCCCAGGGTCGCGCCACGATGCGGTCGGCGCGATCGCGCAGCCCGCGATCGACATCGGTGCCGGGAGCACCCGCCCCGTCGGCGCCGTCCGCGGCATCCAGCGCGCGCAGCTGCTCCTCGCGAAGCGTGGCGGCCAGCGCCTCGGCGCGGTCGAAGCTGCGGTTGACCACGGTCAGGCGGCCGATCCCGTGCTGCAGGAAGTGACGAGCGGCCAGCGCGCCGGTCTCGCCGGCGCCCACCAGCAGGGCGCCGTGGCGGTCGAAGCGCTCGAAGAACTTGCGCGCCAGTTCCACGGCGGCGAAGGCGACGCTGACGGCGCCGGTCGAGATGCGCGTTTCCGTGCGCACGCGCTTGCCGGCGCGGAACGCGCCCTGGAACGCGCGCAGCAGGCCCGGACCCGGCTCGTGGTGGGCGCGCGCCAGGCGGTAGGCGTCCTTGAGCTGGGCGGTGATCTGCGGCTCGCCCAGCATGAGGCTCTCCATCCCCGAAGCCAGGCGGTACAGGTGCGCGATGGCGCGCAGCCCGTCCAGGCGCAGCGCGTATTCGCCGAAGAAGAGGTCGGTGTCGGCGCCGATGGCCTCCAGGCCGGCGCGCAGCACGGCGTCCGGGTCCGATCCCTCGCGGACCTCCAGGTAGATCTCTGTCCGGTTGCACGTGGACACGGGGATGACCGATACGCAGGCCGACTCGTCGTTCCCGGAGCTCCCGGCGCTCAGCGCGTCCATCAACTCGGCTGCACGCGCCTCGGTCAGGTGCGCGCGCTCGCGCACCGCCGTCGGCGCCGTCCGGTGGCTGATGCTGCGGACGTGCAGGGTCGTGGTGCCGTTCATCGGGCCTCCCCGGACGGCAGGTGCGCCAGGGCGCGGTCGGCGGCGGCGAGCGCGGAATCGAGCGGGTCCGCGATCGCGGTTCCCTCGAGCGTCGGGAACTTGTGGAACGTCGGGAAGAAGTGGTGGACCGCGCCCATGCCCAGGATCACGGCGACGAAGGCGGCGACGGCCATGATGTTCATCTTGCGGCCTCGCCAGCCCCAGAAGCGGTGGCCGACCAGGCCGGCCGTGTAGGCCAGGAAGATCACCCAGGACAGCAGGATCTTCGGGTCCCAGGGCGTGAGCTTCTGCGCGGTCTCGGGCGGCACGCGCTCGGCCAGGTCGTACATCCAGAGGTGGCCCAGCGCCAGCGCCAGGAAGAGCAGCGGCACGCCCATCTCCACCGCCACGACGCTCATGCGCTCGAGCGTCTCCAGCGCCGGCAGGCGCCGGAACAGCAGCCCGAACCGCCGGCGCACCAGCTGGCGCGCCAGCACCAGGTAGAGGATGGCGTACAGGAAGCTCAGGCTCAGCGCGGTGTAGGACAGCAGCACCAGCACCGCGTGGCCCGCGAAGCCCGGGTCGTGCAGGAGGGGGCTGGTGCTTGCGGTGCCCGGGCCGGCCAGGCTGGCGATGATCATCATCAACGCGGCGGCTCCGGTGGTCAGGAAGCCGGTCTGCTTGGCGCGCAGGCGGCGCTCGACCACCAGGTAGGTCCCCAGTAGCGCCAGGGCCAGGGCGCCGAGGAACTCGGCCTGCGTACCCATCGGCAGCCGCTGCAGGCCGACCCCCCGCACGACCATCGCTGCCACATGCAGCAGCACCAGCACGGCGCCGGCTCGCGAGCAGGTGCGGCGCGCCCGCGGGTCGTCCGTGTAGAAGAGCCAGAGGTAGTCCGCCCATACGGCCACGTAGCCGATGGGCAGCAGGATCGTCAGCACCGCCAGCAGCGAGTTCAACGCGCCACCTCCACCCCTCCAGGCCTGCCCGCCAGGCCCGCGAGGACCCGGTCGGCCAGCGTCTCCGTCTCCTTGATGCAGGCATTCACGGCGATGCCGCGGTACGCGCTGCCGCTGAACCAGAGGCCGCCCAGGCGTGCCGCGGCCTCATCGATGGCGCGCAGGCGCGACAGGTGCCCGGGCACGTACTGCGCGATGGCGCGCTCGTGCCGGATGATGTTCACCAGGGCCGGCTCGCCGCGCAGCCCCATGAACCCGCGCAGGTCGCCCACCACCAGGTCGACCAGCTGCCGGTCGTCGAGCCGCATCACGCCCGGGTTGCCGGCGCCGCCGGCCATCGCGCGCAGCAGCACGTTGCCGTCAGGCGCCAATCCGGGAAAGATGCTGCTGCTCCAGAGGACGCCCAGCACGTTGCGTTGCTCGCGGCCGGGGACCAGCAGGCCGAAGCCGTCCAGGTCGTGGGCCACGTCCTGCCGCCGGTAGCCCAGCGCGATCACGGCCATCGGGGCGTAGGGGATCCCGGCCAGCCGCCCGGCCAGATCCGCGTCCAGGTCCCGCACATGCCCGGCGGCGGCGTGCGCCGGCGCGGCGTCCACCACGGCGTCGAAGCCGCCCTGCGAGCCGCCGGACCAGCTCACGGACCAGGCGCCGTCGTGGCGCGCGAGCGACGCGACGGGCGCCCCGCGTACGATCGTCGCCTGCGGGTCCGCCTCCAGCGCGGCGGCCAGCGCGTCCACCAGCACGGCCATGCCGCCGTCGAACGAGTGCAGGACGCCGGTCGGGCCGGCGTCGGTGCGCCGACCGCGGCGACGCTTCTCGCGCCCAAGTGCGATCATCGCCCGGAAGAGCCCGCCGTGGTCGCGCTCCAGCTCGACCATTCGCGGGAAGGCCGCTGCCAGGCTGAGCTGCTTCGCCTCGCCGCCGAACACGCCCTTGACCATAGGGTCGAGCATGACGTCGGCGAACTCTCGGCCCAGGCGACGCTCGCCGAAGCGGTCGATGGTCTCGTCGGTCGCCGGGTCGTCGGCGGCGCGGCCAAGGTCGCGCCGGCCCGGCACCAGCAGTTCGCCCGCCATGCGCAGCTTCCCGCGGGCGGTCAGCAGCCGCGAACCGAGGAACGCGCCCGGGGACAGCGGGATCTCCTCGAGCCGCCCGTTCACCAGCAGGAAACGGCGACGCGCGGCGTCGCTGCTGCGCTGCAACCGCGGCCGCAGGCCCAGCCGGTCGACCAGGCGAAGCGTGGCCGGCTCGTTGTCGAGGAAGCCGTTCGGGCCCCACTCGAACTGCCAGCCGTCGCGATGGAGCGTGCGCAGGTTGCCGCCGGTCTCGGCGTCCTTCTCGAACACGGTCACCGACACGTCGAGCTCGTGCGCCCGCGCGCGGTCCCGCAGCGCCAGCGCAGCCGCCAGGCCGGCGACGCCGCCCCCGATCACGGCCACGCTCATCCGGCGCCCGCTTCCCTCAACCACCGCCGCCCTCCCCGGTGAACACCCCGGCCCGCAGACGTTCCGCGAGCGAGTCCAGCCACGTCGCATCCTCGTTCAGGGCGGCGCCGCGGGCGAATTCGCGGACGCCGGCGCCCTCCGCCGTCTCCTTCAGCTCGAGGTCGAGCTCCAGCAGCGTCTCGATGTGCTCGCAGGTGAAGCTGACCGGCTGGACGAACAGCCGCCGGCAGCCGGCGGCGGCAAGGCGCCGAGTCTCGGCCTCGACGTTCGGCTCGAGCCAGCGCACGGGTCCCACGCGGCTCTGGTACGTGACCAGCGGCGCGCGGCCGCCTGCCAGCAGGCCGGCCTGCCAGTCGCCGTGCCCGGCCCGGCGCAAGGCGCCGGTCACGCGCGCGTGCACCGCCGCCACGGTGGCCTGCGTGCGCTCCTCGTAGCAGTCGCCACGCTGGATGAACGAATAGGGCAGCGAGTGTGCCACGTAGACGAGCGCCGAATCCGCCGCCGTGGCGCCCTGTCCTGCCCAGGCCAGCAGCTGCGCCGTCGCCGGCGCCGCCAGCGCCGCCAGGAATCCGTCCAGCAGGGGCCAGTCGGCCACCACGTGCACCGGCGCCTCGGGTGCCAGCCGCCGCAGCGAGGCCAGCACGAAGTCGAGCGTGCTGCCGTTCGTCGCCGCCGAGAACTGCGGGTACATCGGCACCACCGCGAACTGCCGGACACCGGCCTCGAGCAGCTTCGTCACGGCCTGGTCGGGGTACGGGCGCCAGTAGCGCATGGCGATGTCCGGCACCACGTCCAGGCCCGCAGCGCGCAACCGCTGCGCCAGCAGCTCGCCTTGTCGCCGTGTGGTCGCCAGCTGCGGTGTCACCGAGTCGGGGCTCACGCGGCGGTACCGCTCCCGGACTCCGGGAGAGCGCCGCCTGGCGATGGCCCAGCCCAGCACCGGCGCCAGCAGCGGCGGCACGGGGAAGATCTGCGGGTCGCGGAAGAGGTTGCGCAGGAACGGCTCGACCGCATCGGGTCCGTCGGGGCCGCCCATGCCGCACAGGATCAGGCCGGTGCGACGCGCCCGGTCCAGGCGGGGCGCGGGGTAGGCGTCGACCCTGCCGGCCAGGCTGGCGCGGGCAGTGGCCACGTCAGACGGTCCTCGAGAACAGGGGCTTGTCACCGGCGCCGGCCAGGTAGGCGTCGAAGATCATCGCCACGTTGCGCACGAAGTAGCGGCCCTTCTCGGTGATGCGCAGGCCGTGGTCGTCGGCCGTCACCAGCCCGTCCTCCACCAGCGGCGGCAGCGCGGCCAGCTCGCCGGCCAGCAGGCGGTCGGCCGGAGCGCCGAACGCGGCCTCGGTCAGCGCCCACGGCAGCTCGAGGTTGCACATCACGTTGAGGATGACCAGGCGCCGCATCCGGTCGTCGTCGGTGAGCTTGTGTCCCTTGACGATGGGCAGCCGCCCGGCGTCGATCGCCGCGCCCCACGGCTCCAGCTCGGCGTCGTTCTGCGCGAAGCGGTCGCAGACGTCGCCGATGCCGCTCATGCCGAAGGCCAGCATGTGGGGGGCGGGCCTGGTCGCGTAGCCCATGAAGTTGCGGTGCAGCGCGCGGCCCCGCAGGGCCACCGAGAGCTCGTCGTCGCGCTTGGCGAAGTGGTCGATGCCGATCCACTCGTAATCGGCATCCTTGAACATGTCGACAGTCAGCCGGAACAGGCCGAACTTCTCGTAGCCGGCCATCATCTTCGAGGTGTCGACCTTGTTCTGCAGCGGGCGGACCCAGGGCACGTGCGCGTAGGAGAAGCAGGCCACGCGGTCGGGCCGCAGCCCGATGATCTCGGAGAGCGTCCGCGCGAACGACTCGCGCGTCTGGCCGGGCAGGCCGTAGACCAGGTCCACGTTGACCCCGGGGAAGCCGGCGTCGCGGCAGCCCTGGTACACGCCGAGGGTGCGCTCGCGGCCCTGCTTCCGCCCGATGGCCACCTGCACGGACTCCTCGAAGTCCTGCACGCCCAGGCTGATGCGGTTGAAGCCTGCCGAGCGCAGGAAGGCCACCTGCTCGGGCGTGGCGATGCGCGGATCGACCTCCAGGGAGACTTCGGCATCCGGGGCAATGGCGAACGCGCCGCGGAACATCGCCAGGGCACGGTTGACCTGGGCCTCGTTCAGGTAGTTCGGCGTGCCGCCGCCCCAGTGGAACTGCACCACGCGCCGGCCGGTGCCGACCAGCGCCGTGACCATCGCCAGTTCCTTCTCGACGCGGTCCAGGTAGACGTCGACGGCGTCCTTCTCGCGCGAGACCAACGCGTTACAGCCGCAGTAGAAGCAGTGCTTGGCGCAGAAGGGCAGGTGCAGGTAGATCGCCAGCTCGTCGCCGGGCCGCCCTGCCAGGTCGACCAGCGCCTCGCGGTACTCGGCGTCGCCGAAGGCCTGCTTCCAGGCGGGCACCGTCGGGTAGCTCGTGTACCGCGGGCCGGCGGTGTTGTACTTCTCGACGAAGTCGGCCGGTATGTTCAAGGACATGGTCGTCCTGCCTTCCCTCGCTCGGTCCTCTATCGTTGACCGCGCCGGAACTCCTGGACCGTGCGGACCAGCGTCTCCACCGCGGGGATGGGGGCCTGCGGCAGGATGCCGTGGCCCAGGTTGAAGACGTGCCCGGGGGCCTGCTCGCCCTGCCGGCAGATCTCCAGGGCGCGCCGCCGCACCTGCTCGTGCGCGCCGTACAGCACCAGCGGGTCCAGGTTGCCCTGCACGCAGCGGCCGGGCAGCTGCGCGATGGCCCTGGTCAGGTCCTGCGTCCAGTCTACGCCGAAGCACTCGCAATCCAGCGTGGCGACCAGGTGGTTGTAGGGGGCGCTGCCCTTCAGGAAGTAGATCCGCGGCACGCCCGTATCCTTGAGCCCATCGAGGATGCGCCGCACCACCGGCAGCACCATCGCCTCGTAGTCGGCCGGGTGCAGGATGCCGCCCCAGGTGTCGAACAGCTGCACGGCGTCGACGCCGGCCTCGACCTGCATTCTCAGGTAGTCCAGCACCTGCTCACCGAGCAGGTCCAGCAGCTCCTGCAGCAGCTCCGGCCGCGAGTAGAGCATGGCCTTGAGGTGCTCGTACTCCTTCGAGCCGCCGCCCTCGATGAGGTAGCTGGCCAGCGTGAACGGCGAGCCCGCGAAGCCGATCAGCGGCGTCCGGTCGCCCAGCTCGCGCTTCATCAGCTTGATGGCCTCGGCCACGTACGGCACGCCCTCGAGCGACGGGTAGCGCTCCAGCGAGCGGATATCCCGCTCGTCGCGCAACGGCCGCTCCAGCTTCGGGCCGCCGTGCGAGAAGTCGAACGGCGCGCCCATGGCCTCGAGCGGCGTCAGGATGTCGCTGAACATGATCGCAGCATCGAAGCCGAACCGCCTTATCGGCTGGATCGTGACCTCGCAGGCGGCCTCGGGCGTGCGGCAGAGGTCGTTGAACGAGATCCTCGACCGCACCTCCATGTACTCGGGCAGGTACCGGCCGGCCTGGCGCATGACCCAGATGGGGGTGCGGTCGGTCGGCTCGCCGCGCAGGTTCTTCAGGAAGAGGCAGTCCTTGAGGTCGGCCATGCGCGTCAGCTCCAGCTCTTGAAGGTGTCGGCCACGGCGCTGACCGTGGCGTCGATGTCGGCGTCGGTGTGCGCGGCGCTCACGAAGCCCACTTCCCAGCCCGAGGGCGCCAGGTAGATCCCGCGGTCGATCAGGTCGCGGTGCAGCCGTCCGTACACGGACATCCTCGAGCCGTCCACGGCCTCGACCGCGCGCGGCGCCTCCGGCTGGAACACGCACCAGAACAGCGAGCCCTGGCGGACCAGCGTGGCGGTGACGCCGGCATCGACGGCCGCCTTCCGCAGGCCGGCCTCCAGGCGCGCGCCCTTGCGTTCCAGGTCCTCGTAGAAGCCCGCGCGGCCCGTCTTCTCCAGCGTCACCAGCCCGGCGGCCATCGCCACCGGGTTGCCGCTGAGCGTGCCGGCCTGGTAGACCGGGCCCAGGGGCGAGACGTGCGCCATGATGTCCCGCCTGGTGGCGTAGGCGCCCACGGGGAAGCCGCCGCCGATGATCTTGCCGTAGGTGCCCACATCCGGCGTGATGCCGAGCAGCTCGGCCGCACCGCCGCGCGCGACGCGGAAGCCGGTGATCACCTCGTCGAAGATGAGCAGGGCGCCGTGCTTCGTCGTCAGGTCGCGGCAGGCCCTCAGGAACTCCGCGCGCTGGACCAGCAGACCGGAATTGGCGGGCACCGGCTCGATGATCAGCGCGGCGACTTCCTTTCCGCGCGCGGCGAAGAACGCCTCGAGCTTCGCGACGTCGTCCAGCGGGAGCACCGCCGTCGTGTCGGTGAAGCCCTTCGGCACGCCGGCGCTGCTGGGAGTGCCGAATGTGGCCAGGCCGCTGCCGGCCTCGACCAGCAGGCTGTCGGTGTGGCCGTGGTAGCAGCCGCTGAACTTGATGGTCACGTCGCGCCCGGTGAAGCCGCGAGCCAGGCGGATCGCGCTCATCACGGCCTCGGTGCCGCTGCTGACGAAGCGCACCTGGTCGAAGTGCGGAAGGCGGGCCAGGAAGGCCTCGGCCAGCAGCACCTCGCGGCGGCTGGGGGCGCCGAACGAGGCGCCCTCGTCCATGGCCTCGCGCGCGGCCGAGTGCACGTCGGGATCGGCGTGGCCCAGGATCAGCGGGCCCCAGCTCAGGCACCAGTCGATGTACGACGTCCCGTCCTCGTCGGTGAAGCGGCAGCCCCTGGCCGACCTGAAGAACAGCGGGTCGCCCGGCACCGACTTGAACGAGCGCACCGGGCTGTTGACGCCGCCCGGCATGACCTTCTGCGCGCGCTCCCACCAGCTCGCGTTGCTCACTTGAGCCATCCCTTCGCCAGCGCCTCGCGCCCGTGGTAGGTGATGATCAGGTCGCTGCCCGCGCGCCGCATCGCCAGCAGGTTCTCGCGCACGATCGCCGCCTCGTTGACCCAGCCGGCCTGCGCGGCGGCCTTCACCAGTGAATATTCACCGGACACGTTGTAGCAGACCACCGGCACCATCACCTCGTCGCGCACGCGGCGGATGACGTCCAGGTAGGCCAGCGCCGGCTTGACCATGACCATGTCGGCGCCCTCATCGACGTCGAGCATCGCCTCGAGCACGCCCTCGCGGCCGTTGCGCACGTCCATCTGGTAGCTCTTGCGGTCGCCCTGCGGCGCGCTGTCGCAGGCGTCGCGGAACGGGCCGTAGTAGGCGCTGGCGTACTTGGCGCTGTAGGCCAGGATGGACGTCTCGGTGAAGCCCTCGTCGTCCATCAGCTCGCGCATGGCGCCCACGCGGCCGTCCATCATGTCCGAGGGGCTGACGATGTCGGCGCCATTGCGCGCGTGCGCCAGCGCCATCTTCGCCAGCTGCTCCACGCTGGGATCGTTGACGACCTTGCCGTCCTCCAGGAAGCCGCAGTGGCCGTGGCTGGTGTAGGCGCACAGGCAGACATCGGTGATGGTGATGATGTCCGCGCCGAACTGCTTCTTCAGCTCGCGCAGGGCGCGGGCGATGACCGAGTCGTCGCCGAGGGCCGCCGTGCCGTGCGCGTCCTTCTTGTCGGGGATGCCGAACAGGAGGTGCGACTTCAGGCCCAGCTCGAGGTCGGCGGCCACTTCCTTGACCAGCTCGTCCACCGAGCAGTGGCCCACGCCGGGCATGCTGGCAATCTCGTCCTTGAAGCCCTTGCCCTCGACCACGAAGTGCGGGGTGATCAGGTGCCGCGCCTCGACGCTCGTCTCGGCGACCATCTCGCGCATGACGGGGTTGACGCGCAGGCGGCGGGGGCGTTCGTACATGTCCATGGCGTGCACTCCGGTCCGGGTTGCGGGTCCAGGGCCCGGGCGCCCGCGGGGGCGCCGGTGATCACCGCTCCAGGCCGGCGGCCCGGAGCATGCCTTCCAGGTCGGGAGTCCCTGCGACTCCCGGGTCGAAGCCGGCCTCGCGGGCAGCCGACGCTGTCGTGTGGCCGATGGCCACGCAGGCCGGTCGATCGCTCCAGGCGGCGGCGAACGCGCGCACCGCGCTGGGGCTGCAGAAGAACACCACATCGCCGCCCTGCCACGGCGCGGCCGGCAGCTCGCCCGGCGGCACCACCGTGGTGCGGTACAGCGGCACTTCCAGCACCTCGTGGCCAACCGCGCGCAGCGAGGCGCCCGGCTCCGCGAGGCGCTTCTCGGCGCCCGGCAGCAGCACGCGCAGCGGCGCGCGCGCGCGCGCCAGGAAATCGCGCGCCAGCTCGGCGCCGTCGACGGCCGCGCTGCCGAGGTCGTCGGCCAGGCCGGCCTCACGCAGCGTCGCGGCCGTGCCGCCGCCGAGGGCGCCCAGCTTCAGTCCCGCGGGCCGCCCGGGCCACGCGACGAAACGCCGCACCGCCTGCGGCGAGGTCAGCAGCGCCCAGTCCCAGGCGCCGGGCACTGCCGGCGCCTCCAGGTCGACGTACCGCAGCAGCGGCAGGTCCAGCGCCGCGACGCCCAGCTCTCCCAGCCGCGCCAGCCACGGCGCGTTGCCCTGCGCCTCGCGCGTCAGGACCACGCGGCGGCCGGCACCCATCGCCTAGCGCCCCCGGTGCGCGGCCAGCTGCGGCCAGGCCGCCTCGGCCAGCGCCTCGGGGTCGGCGCCCTGCAGGCTCACGCGCAGCGGCGCCTTGTCCTCGACATCGCGCGCCAGGAACGCCTCGAGCTTCCACTGCCCGGCGCCGCCGGTGATGTTGACGCCGAACGGCAGCTGGCAGCCGCCCTCGAGCCGGCACAGCAGCATGCGCTCGGCGCGCACGGCGCGGGCGGCCTCGGTGCAGTCCAGGCGCGCGATCGTCCGCTTCCACGGCTCCTCGTCGCGGCACTGCAGGCCGAGCATGCCCTGCGCGGGCGCCGGCACGAACACCGCCGGGTCCAGCGGCAGCGTGAACAGGTCCGACAGGTCCAGCTCCAGGCGCTTGAGCCCGGCGCAGGCCAGCAGGATCGCGTCGTAGCGCCCCTCGCGCAGCCGGTTGACGCGCGTCGGCACGTTGCCGCGCAGGTCGACGATCTGCACGTCCGGCCGCAGCAGCCTGACCTGCGCCTGCCGCCGCGCCGCGCTGGTGCCCAGCCGGGCCGCGTCCTTCAGCGGCAGCGCCTCGCCGCGCGCCAGGCGCGCCTGGTCCACGGCGTCCTTGCGCACGAGCAGCATCTCGCGCGGGTCCTCGCGCCCGACCATCGCCACCAGGGCCAGGCCGTCGGGCATCTCGGTCGAGAGGTCCTTCAGCGAGTGCACCGCCAGGTCGACGCGCCCAGCCAGCAGCGCATCCTCGAGCTCCTTCGTGAAGAAGCCCTTGCCCTCGAGCTTGGCCAGCGGGACATCGTCGATCTTGTCGCCCTTGGTCTTGATGATCTCGAGCTCGGCCACCGTGCCCAGTTCGCCCAGCAGCCGCTGGATGGTATGGGCCTGCCACAGGGCCAGGTCCGAGCCGCGGGTGCCGATGCGGCAGGTGGTCGCGAAGTCGCCGGGAGCAGGCGTCTGGGGCACGGCGTGTCCTTCCGGTGGGCCGGTGCGCTGGTGGGATTTTTGACAAATATAGTGGCGCCGGGTGGGGGAGCCAGCACAGGCTGCATCTAGCAGGCTTGGTGATTTGATTGATAATGACAATCAATGCGATAATACACGGAATTTTGCCGTGGGGTATCCGATTGTGATAACCTGATGGCAGTTCCGGAAGAAACGGGCTCGAACCCCTTCCGGGGCGCCAATCGATTCCGTAATGTCACCACGTCCCCCGCTCATCACAGGCCCGCAACCCGGTTCGCCCCCGGGAAAGGATGATTGCCCGCAGAGCCGTTTCGCCGCGGCTGCACGCATGCCCTGTCGATGGGCGGACGCAGTTCCCGTGCCTTGCGCGAAGGAGCAGGTCCGCCATGAGGAATCATCCCTCCCTGATCGCCGCCGGCGTAGTCGGCGTATGTCTGGCCATCCTGTTGTCCGGCGCGGCCGCGCCGGAGCGCATTCCGACCGACCGTTCGCTCCTGATCCATGGCGGGCCCGTCGCCAAGGCCGCCGTCGATACGGTCACGCTGATGGGGCCCCACGGGTTGTATCCGTACCGGGGCGATTTCGAGACGGCCAGCGCGCTGCCCGGCGGCGATGGGCTGCTGACGGACGGGTGGACTTCGCGCGACGAGACGGCCCCGGAGGTCCATTGGCACGTGAGCGCGTACAACAACCCGGGCTCGGGCAACGGCGCGGCCTGTCGTGCCCCGGATCTCGAATCATGCGACGCCGGCGACCCCGCGGGCGGCTACGGCAACTCGTGGTACGACATCCTCGAGTTCCGCCGCGCCGTGCCCGGCGATGCGACGGTGCGTGTCCAGGGCAAGCTCAGGTACGACGTCGAGCCGGGCTACGACTACGTGTACCTCCAGCGCCGCACGGCCGCCGATCCGGACTTCGAGCGTGTGATCGGGGGCCAGGGGCTGTCGTGGGACGGCGTGGGCAACGTCGTGTTCGACTACACGTTCACCTATGCGGCGAGCGAGCGCGTGGACGGCAGCGACATCGCCGTCGCCCTGGTCGTGGATTCCGATGGCGCCTGGTCGGATGCCGACTGCCTGTGGACGACCGACGGAGCGGCCTTCGTGGACGACCTGGTGGTGACCGTGACCGCGGGCGGCGCGACCGTGTCCGTCGAAGATTTCGAGGACGGCGTGATCGGGCCGGACTGGCATCTCGTGCCGCTCCAGGGTGTCGGTGACTTCGCGCGCGTCTGGACCGGGCTGTGCGAGGACGATCCCTGCCGGGGCAACGGCTCCAACCAGGTGGCGTTCATCAACACCTATCCGGAGTTGATGGTCGTGCCGCCGCCGCCGTCCGGGTGCGGCCGTGTCAACGGCACCGGCGGCTTCCTCGGCGGGGGATATGACCTGGACAATTTCGTCCGCTCGCCGGTGATTGCGCTCCCGGGCGGGGATGTCGACGGCGTCACTGTCTCGTTCGACGTCTACACCGACAACCAGATCACCGATTACGACCCGATCTACTGGACCTGGGCGATCCGTTCGTCTGCCGGACCGATCACCGAGGGTACGAGCTGGACCAGTCGCAACTTCGTCTATTACGGCGGGCCGCAGTTCCGCCGGCTGACGCTGCAGGTCGGTGACCTTCTGGTACCGGACGCGTCCTCGATGCAGGTCGCACTGGGTGCCCTGCAGCTGTCCTGGGGCGACTGGGAGCGCACCGCCGACACTTCCGCGCCCTACTTCGACAACGTCCGCGTCCAGGCCTATCCCTCGGCCGGCCCGCGCATCGTGATCACCGAGCAGCGCCTGGCCAACGACGGCTTCCCCGCGTCCGGCACCCTCGATCTGGCGAACCTGGCCAACAACTCCGTACGTTTCGACATGGCCGCGAACATCGCAGCGCGCACGCACCTGCGCAACGATCCCGGCGACTCCATCTTCATCGACGCGACGCCGCGCAGCGGCGCCACGCTGGATCCGCCGCTGATGCACTGGACGCTGGCGCGCAGGAATCCGCTGTTCGATGCGTACCGCACGCTGCCGCCCAGCCCGGTCACCGGGCGCGTGACTCGCACCGCCGCCGGCGCGGTCGTCGCCAACCGCTGGAACTTCGACCTGCCCGACACGGGCTTCCTGTTCCCCGGCGACGTGCTGCACTACTACTTCAGCGCGACCGACCACCGCGCCGGCGACACGCGCACGTCCATCGCGCCGGTCGACCTGGCGGGCTACGGCGACGAACATTCGCCCGTCTGGCCGCCGGCCTTCACGGTGCGCTGCCTGCCCAGCCTGGCCGACGCGGCCGGCACGCAGCCCGCGCTGCTCCTGTGGAACGACCAGGGATCGGGCGGGGCGGAGGATGAGTGGCGCGATGCGCTGTGGCGCCTCGGCTGGGTGCCGGGCGCCGATATCGATGTCTTCACCACGCGCGCGCCGGGCGCTGGCGTCGGCAACGGGCTGGGTGGCCGCGCCACGGTGGCGCAGGTGGCCGGCTACACGGACCTGCTCTACACGGCAGGCACCCTGAGCTCGCCCACGCTGTCCAACGGCGACTTCAACGCGGATCCCGGCAACGACCTCGCGCTCCTGAACGGTTGGCTGGCCCTGGGCGACCGCGACATGCTGCTGTGCGGCGAGGACCTGGCCAACAGCCTGTACTCCTCGGGCGTCACGGCGCGCGCCTTCCTCGAGACGACGATGGGGCTGCAGCTCGCTGACGGCGACGTGCGCGACAACATCGGCGGCCAGGTCTCGCCCGTGGTGTCGAAGGCTCCGGGCAATCCCGTCTTCCTGACGGCTAATCGCTGGTTGCTCTACGGCGGTTGCCCGACCCCGAACGACTTCGACGCCGTGCTGCCGCAGGCCGGCACGGTGACTCTGGCGAACTTCACCGACCCGGGCGGTACCGCCACGCCGTATCCGCACCCCGCGGCGACGCTGCGGACCGGCGGCACGAACCGCATCATCTCGATCCCGTACGACCTCTCGTTCGTCATGGACTGGGACAAGCAGCCATCGCCGGCGCCGATGCGGATGGTGGTGCTGGACAACCTGCTCTCGTACTTCGCGGTGCCGGGAGGCGGAGGCAGCCCCACGGCGGTGCCCGCGGCGGCGCAGTCCGTCGCGGTCCGCGCCCAGCCCAACCCCTTCAACCCGTCGGTCGAGCTGCGCTATACCCTGGCGCGCCCCGGCCACCTGGCGATGAAGGTCTACGACACGCGGGGCGCGCTGGTCCGCACGCTCGTCGACGGCCCGGTCGCCGTGACCAGCGGCGTCGTGGTCTGGGACGGCGC
>JAYRFB010000294.1:0-4502 GCA_041908585.1 Candidatus Krumholzibacteriia bacterium | reverse complement strand
GACCACCGGCTCTTCCGTCTGGCGATCGGCTACTACTTCTAGACCAGGGGCAGACCGCGCCGCGGCCCGGCCGCGGCCTCGGAAAGGAAGGCAATGATCGCGACCAACAATTGCCCGCGCGGACGCCTTGGGACGGCGGCGATGTCGCCGGTCGTCTGGCTCCTGCTGGTCCTGGGCCTGGCAGCCCCGGCCCTGGCCTTCAAGGATGCCCCGAACCCGGTCGTCGACAGCGGCTACAATCCGAACGGCGTGTTCGTGCTGGACGGCTCCTACGTGATGAACGTGGGCGAGGTGCAGATCAACATCACGAACTGGGGCCTGATCGGCTCGACCTACTCCCTGACCCGCCCGTGGTCCGATGCACCGTCGTGCCAGTGGCCGGCCGGTTCCGGCAACGAGTACCTCTGGGGCGCCGGCCTGTGGGTGGGCGGCGTGGTCCTGGGAGAGCGCCTGGTCTCGTCCGGCGGCTGGGGCTCGGAGATCTATCCCCTCGACGAGGTGGAACACACGATCTACGAGGCCGTCGCCGGACGCCTGGTGCGCCCGGCCGGGAACACCGGGGCCAGCGGCAAGCGCGCCCCGGAGGCGGGCGACGATGACGACGACGACGGGGAGATCGACGAGGAGATCCTCAACGGCTTCGACGACGACGGGGACGGCCTGGTCGACGAGGATTTCGGCCAGATCGGCAACCAGATGATGGTGCTGACGAACTACGACAACACGCGGCGCGCGCGCGAGGCCTTCCCCGACCACACGCCGATGAACCTGGAGATCGTCCAGTCCTCGTTCCAGTGGGAGAACGACCTGGTCGACGACTTCGTCGGCTTCGATTACAAGATCACCAATGTCGGCGTCACGAACATCGAGAAGGTCTACATCGGCTTCTCCGCCGACAGCGACATCGGTCCCCGCGGCGTGAGCGGCGCGGCCGATGACGACATGGCCGGCTCCTGGCCGGAAAGCCACGGCTCGGTGGGCCTGGTTCGCGGCTCGGACGGCCAGTGGGCCCCCGTGCAGGTGGGCTACATGTACGACGCCTCGGAAACCGAGTTGATCGACGGCTACTTCGGGATCGTCTTCCTGGGCCATGACGTGGACCCGACCGGCGTGCGCGCCCCGACCAACGTGGGCATGCGCACGTTCCAGTCCTTCCAGGGCAACGCCAGCTTCGAGCAGGGTGGCGACCCCTCGAACGATGATGAGGCCTACCAGCTGCTGAGTTCCGTGCGCGACGACTGGGACAACGACACGCCGACCGGCAAGCAGTCGGACTTCCGCTTCCTCGTCTCGGCCGGCCCGTTCCTGCGCCTGCCGCCCGGAGAGACTCTGAACTTCCAGGTCGCGATGGTGATGGGTTCGGGCCTGGGCAGCCCGGAGGCGGGGCAGGGCCTGCTGTCGAACTGCGCCGAGGCCTGGCTGACCTACCAGGGCATCTGGGTCAACAAGCTCACCTCGGTGAACTACGTGGAGGGCGGCGTGCTGGATCCGGGCCAGAACGGCCGCGAGACCATGCTCTGCCGTGACGACTTCCCGCTGAACGTCTTCAACGCGTTCCGGCCGGACTACATGGACACCACCTGCGTGAGCCAGGAGTGGCTCATCGGCCAGCCGGCGATCACCGACGCGGAGCTGTTCGAGTTCGATACCGGCGATCGCGTCAAGACCTGCGCCATGTTCAACATGGACAACTGCTTCGAGTGCGCGCGCCAGCTGGGCCAGGTCTGCACGCCGGACGACTTCATCAGCGAGCGCTGGACCTGCAACGACCCCGAGTCGTCCAACAAGGCGGCCTGCACCGGCGTGGACGGCAACGAGACGCAGATCAACTGGCTGGTAGGCATGGCGCCGCCGCCGCCGGGCCTGCGCCTGTGGCCGACCGACAGCCGCGTGCACGTCTTCTGGGACGACAAGAGCGAGGTGTCGCCGGACATCCGCCTGCGCGAGATCGACTTCGAGTCCTACCGGATCTGGCGTGCCGACAACTGGGACCGCCCGTTCGGCTCGTCGATCTCCAACGGGCCGGAATCGTCGCTCTGGCAGATGGTCGCCGAGTTCGACGTGGTCAACACCTTCGTGAACATCCGGCAGGCCGGGAACACGACGGTGCGCGACACCCTGCCGCTGGGGGCCAACACCGGCCTTGAGGGCATCGAGTACACGCCGCGCGTGCTTTCCGATCCGAACTACGCCGGCCTGGCCGAGGCCATGCAGACGATCATCGACGCGGACACGCAGGGCCTGCTGCGGACCCGCCCGTCGCTGCGCCTGGCCGACGGATCGCTCGATCCGCGCTACGAGGCGCTGTGGCGCTGGGACGGCTCTCCGGCGGCGCTGGACACGTTCTTCGCGGTGGCGGAGCGCCCCGCGGGCCCCGGCGTGGTGGGCAAGCACGGGACCCGCTACTACGAGTACGTGGATCGGGACGTGCACAACGGCTTCCTCTACTTCTACTCGGTGACGGCGACCGACCATGCGCTGACGCGGCAGACGCCCGCGTCACCCCTGGAAGTCACCGGCGAGGGCCTGTCGGGTGACCCCGGTTCGTCGTTCAACAACACGACGCCTGGCGCCACCGCGCAGACCGCGGAGGATCGGGAGCTGTTCGGCGTCAACATCTACGTCTACCCGAACCCCGCCACGCGCGACGCCCTGGCCGAGTACCAGCAGCTGAACCCGAACGGGGATGACCCGACGGGCGTGCGGGTGACGTTCACGAACCTGCCCATGTCGCAGAACACCATCCGCATCTACACGGTGAGCGGCGACCTGGTGCAGACGATCGAGCATGACGGCACGACCGGCTCCGGCCAGGTGCACTGGAACCTGATGAGCCGGAACGGCCAGGAAGTCGTCAGCGGCGTCTACCTGTACGCGGTGCAGTCGGTGGACGACCGGTTCGAGGACTTTGTCGGTAAGTTCGTGGTGGTCAGGTAGGGGCAGATCGGACTGGGGCAGATCGAGTCAACTCCGTCGGTGGACGGAAGCGTCCGTCGGAGGACGGACCTGGAGGTTTCCATGAAGCGCATCGCGATGCTGACCGCCTTCCTGCTCGTCGTGCCGACCATTGCGTTCGGCGCGGGGTTCGCGAAGGTGGGCACCTTCGGTGGGCAGGAGCTCAAGATCGGCGTGAGCGCCCGGGCCACGGCCATGGGCTCCGCGTTCGTCGGCCTGGCCGACGACGCGTCCGCCGTGTTCTGGAATCCCGGCGGCCTGGTCAACGTGACCGGCAACGAGGTCTCGCTGAACCACGTGGTGTGGGCGGCGGACACGAAGCTGAGCACGGCGATCATGGCCTTCAGCCCGCGCTCGATCCCCGGGACGCTGGCGATCTCCATCCGCTCCTACTGGATGGACCCGCAGCTCGAGCGGACGGCCTACCTGCCCGAGGGCACGGGCCGCACGTTCGACGCCGGCACGACGTCGCTGGGGCTGAGCTACTCGAAGTTCTTCACCGACAAGTTCTCGGCCGGCCTGACCATGTACTACCTGCACATGGGCCTGGCGGAGACGGCCGTGAACTCCGGGGCGCTGGACTTCGGCATCATGTACCGGATCGGCATCCGGGACCTCAAGCTCGGCATGGTGATCCAGAACCTGGGCGGCAAGTTCGTCTTCGACGAGCGCGAGTCGAAGCTGCCGGTGACGTTCAAGGTCGGCGTCAGCGCCAACGCGATGAAGTCGCGCACGCAGCGGCTGACCGGCGCGGTCGAGTTCCAGCACCCCTCCGACAACCTGGAGCGGGCCAACGTGGGCGCCGAGTACGCGCTGCAGGAGCAGTTCTTCGTGCGCGGCGGCTACCACATCAACTACGATTCGGACGGCCTGGCCTTCGGCTTCGGCGCGGCGCTGCCCACCGGCGCCAAGACGAAGATGCAGGCGGACTACAGCGCGGTGGACATGGACGCCCTCGGCTACGTGCACCGGTTCTCGCTGTCGGTCACCTACTGAGGCCACGCGCCCCCGGCCCCGGAAACCGGCCGGGGCGCCCTGGCCCCGATCTGCCCCGGACCCCGCCAGTCGGCGGGGTCCTGCCTTTTGCGGGAGAGGGCTGGTCAACCGGCGCGGATTTCGGTAGTATGATGTCAGGCCGGGCACTTCCGGCCCCGATCGAGGGGGATCGGCACCCAATCGCTGGAGAAGCCTCGTCATGGCAGTCGTGACGCGTCGTGCCGTGTTGTCCCTCATGCCGCTGGCGGCATGCGTGCTGGCCGGGATGCTCGCCCCCCTGGTGCCCGTGGCCGCAGCCGGCCTGGTACAGCCCCTGGACGGCCGGGGCAACTTCCACTCCTACATCGACGTGGTCAATCGCTGGCGCAGCGAGCAGCAGCTTGACGTCCTGGTCCTGGTGTCGGTGGCCAACGGCGACCTGGCCACGCGCGAGGAGGATGGCCGGCTGGTGGCCCGCCTGCGCCTGGAAGCCACGCTGACGGGACCGGACGGCCGCGAGGTGACGCGCACGCGGAACGTGCGCACGCGCCCCCGGCCCCGGAAACCGGCCG
>JAYRFB010000293.1:0-4170 GCA_041908585.1 Candidatus Krumholzibacteriia bacterium | reverse complement strand
GTGTGGTTGCGCGGGTTCCGGCCGTAGGACGCCATGTCCTTCTTCGCGCGTGGCGCCGGGCAGCCCTCGGGGTCCCGGGCGGACGGGATGCACGAGTGGTCGCCGCCGTACTCGCCGAGGTTGCTCTCGTACACCTTGCCGTTCACATAGAGCACCCCCTCCTTGACGAGCACCGTGTCGCCCTCGACCGCCACGCAGCGCTTGATATAGTCCAGGTTGCGGTCACGCGGATACTCGAAGACGATGATGTCGCCCTGCCGCGGCTCGCGGATGGCCGGCAGCTTCAGCACCGGCAGCCCATCGACCAGCGTCCAGTTGACCAGCGGGATGCGGATGCGGTCCGGCGTCTTGGCGCCGTAGAGGAACTTGTTCACGAAGAGGAAGTCGCCGATCTGCAGCGTCTCCAGCATCGAACCGGTCGGGATGCGGAAGGCCTGGAAGACGAACTGGCGCAGCAGCAGCGCGATCAGCAGCGCCGACCCGATCGAGCGCGCGTACTCCACCACGGGATGGCGCCTGCTGGCCGGCGGCTGCGCCTTGCCGATGCGGATGGCCTTCTTCTTCCCGAACATCGTTCCTCCCCGCCGCAGCGGTCAGCGTTCCACCTTGAGCACGGCCAGGAAGGCTTCCTGCGGGATCTCCACGGAGCCGACCTGCTTCATGCGCTTCTTGCCTTCCTTCTGCTTCTCCAGGAGCTTCCGCTTGCGCGTGATGTCGCCGCCGTAGCACTTGGCGGTCACGTTCTTGCGGAACGGCTGCACCGTCGTGCGCGCCAGCACGCGCGAGCCGACCGCGGCCTGGATCGCCACGGCGAACATCTGCCGCGGGATCAGTTCCTTCAGCTTCTGGCAGAGCTTCAGGCCCCAGCTGTAGGCGTTGTCCTTGTGCACGATGCAGGTCAGCGCGTCGACGTCGTCGCCGTTGATCTTCAGGTCCAGGCGCACCAGGTCGTCGGCGCGGTGCTTGAGATATTCGTAGTCCAGCGAGGCGTAGCCGCGTGTCACCGACTTGAGCTTGTCGTAGTAGTCGACCACCAGCTCGTTGAGCGGCAGGTCGAAGACGAGGTTCACCCGCTCGACGTCCAGGTACTCCATCTTGGTCTGCACGCCTCGGCGCTCGAGCGAGATCTGGATCACGGCGCCCACGAACTCCTTGGGCGTGATCACAGAGGCGCGCACGATCGGCTCGCGGATCTCGGCGATGATCTTCGGGTCCGGCAGCAGGGCCGGGTTCTCGCACAGCTGCACGGTGCCGTCGCGCAGCAGGACCTCGTACTCCACGTTGGGCAGCGTCGCGATGAGGTTCAGGCCGTACTCGCGCTCCAGCCGCTCCTGCACGATCTCCAGGTGCAGCAGGCCCAGGAAGCCGCAGCGGAAGCCGAAGCCCAGCGCCGCCGAGGTCTCCTTCTCCCAGGTGAGCGAGGCATCGTTCAGCTGCAGCTTCTGCAGGGCGTCGAGCAGCTCGTTGTACTGGTCGTTCTCGGTCGGGTACAGGCCGGAGAAGACCATCGGCTTGGCCTCGGCGTAGCCCGGCCAGGGCGCCGAGCACGGCGTCTCGGCCAGCGTCACCGTGTCGCCGACGCGCACGTGACGGACGTCCTTGGCGCCGGTCGCGATGTAGCCGACCTCGCCGGCCGTCAAGCCCTTCTGCGAGACCCGCGCCAGCCGGAACCAGCCGATGTCCCCGACATCGAACTGCCGCTCGTTCGAGAAGACCCGGATCTTCTGGCCCTTGGCAATGCTGCCGTTGAACATGCGAACGTAGGCCACGGCGCCGACGTAAGAGTCGAACATCGAGTCGAAGATCAGCGCCTGCGCCGGCGCCTCGGGATCGCCCTTCGGCGGCGGCACGCGATCGACGATCGCCTTCAGCAGCTCGTCGATGCCCTGCCCGGACTTCGCGCTCACCTTGACGATCTCGGAGGGGTCGCAGCCGATCAGGTCGATGAACTGCTCGGTGACGTAGTCCACGCGCGCGGCCGCCAGGTCGATCTTGTTGATGACCGGGATGATCGCCAGGTCGTGCTCGACCGCCAGGTACAGGTTGTTGATCGTCTGCGCCTGAACGCCCTGCACGGCGTCGACCACCAGCAGCGCGCCCTCGCAGGCGGCCAGCGAGCGGCTCACCTCGTAGTGGAAGTCGACGTGTCCCGGGGTGTCGATCAGGTTGAGCACCCACTGCCGGCCCTCGGGGTCGCGGTAGTCCATGCGGACGGGGTGGCTCTTGATGGTGATGCCGCGCTCGCGCTCGAGGTCCATCGAGTCGAGGACCTGCTCCTGCATGTCCTTCCCGGTGAGCGTGCCGGTGACCTCGAGCAGGCGGTCGGCCAGCGTGCTCTTGCCGTGGTCGATGTGCGCGATGATGCAGAAGTTGCGCGCGCGTTCGCGATCGAAGGCCATGCCGCGGTCACCTGACGGCTGAGGGACGGTCGCCGCCGGCCCGTGCCCCGCGGGACCTCCCGCGGCGCCGGCCGGCACCCATGCCGAAAAACGCGGTCCTGACGGGCCGCGCCCGGCCAAAGATAGGGGTCAGAACCCCTTTCGCCACTGGAAAACGGTCACCTGCGGCCCGGCGCCGGCATTCACGGCGGGTCCCGACCCCACCGGGCCGAACACGTCGTCCCAGCGATCGGGGACCGGCACGGCGTCCCGGTCGAAGTTGAACAGGTGCGCGCCCACGTAGGCATCCAGCGCGATGATCAGCAGCGCCCCTCCCGACCACCAGACGAAGTCCTTCATCTGCTCGTGGTGCTCGGCGGCCTGGGACTCGGCGAAGCTGCGCCCGAAATCGTCCACCGGCAGCGTGGCCGCATGGACCAGGTCGCGGCGGGCCTGCCGGTCGCGCGTCAGCAGGTTGCTCCAGAAGTACATCTCGGCGCCGAAGGCCAGCGCCGCGCGCCAGCCGCCGTCGGCGTAGAGCTGCCCCCAGCCCGGGAACAGCGGCGTCATCAGCACGGCGCCGGTGGCGTTGACGCCCGTCGACCAGTAGTTGACCGCTGGCGCCTCGGGCGCCTTCACGGGATCCGGCGGCGGCGCGACGTCACCGGCCCGGTCCCGCTCCCGGCCGGCGGCAGCTTCCACGGGCAGGGCCGGGATCCCGCCAGCCGACAGCGAGTCGGAAACCGCCGGCTGCGCCGCTGCCGCTCCCGCCCCTGCGGCCAGCAGCACGAGGGCCAGGGCCGCCACGGCGCCGGGGAGCGCCCGGCGGCGCCCCTCGCGGCAGGTCGAGGCCGGGCTGGCGCAGCCCTGCGCGCGCGGTCCCTGGTTCACGGTCGTCGTCTCCCGTCGGAGCGGAAGCCCGCCAGCGGCGGCTGCCGGGCGGGGCGGGCGCACGCCGGCGCCGGCCCCGAAGGCCAGGAAACATCCGCCGGGGGCCACCGGTTCCCGGCCGGCCCGCCGGCGGGGCCCCGGCCCGGGGACCGTGGTGGCGGGAATGTGTGGGAATCGAACCCACCTCGGACGGTAAACGCGCCCGACAGAAGGATTTGAAGTCCCCGGGGCCCACCAGGACCCATTCATTCCCGCCTTCAAAGCAGGTGGGAACCCGCGGCGCCCGGGGCAAGGTCCAGCCCGTCCGCCGCGACGCGGTCAAGCATACGCGACGAGCTCGACTTCGACCAGCACATCCTTGGGCAGCCGCGAGACCTCGACCACCGAGCGCGCCGGCGGCTCGCCGGGGAAGAACGTGGCGTAGACCTCGTTGATCGCGGCGAACTGGCCCATGTCGCGGATGAACACGGTGGCCTTGACCACGTCGTTCATCGTCAGCCCCGCGGCCTCGACGATGGCCTGCGCATTCTGCAGCGCCTGCCGCGCCTGCTCGGCCGCCGTCGTCCCGACCACCTGCATCGTCACGGGATCCAGCGGGATCTGCCCCGCCGTGAACAGGAACCCGCCCGCGCGCACCGCCTGGTTGTAGGGCCCGATGGCGCCCGGCGCCCTGTCCGTCCTGATGACCTGCCCGCCCATGTTCCGCCTCCGTGTTGACGTTCGCGGTTCGTCCACGTTCCGAATGTCGCACTCCCGCCGCGCCGCGACAAGCTCCGCCCCGCCGGCGAGTCCGCGATGGCGGCAACGGCATCACCGTCCACCGCCGCGCGACCTGGCCACGCGGCGATCCCGGAGCAGGCGCCTGGGAGGCCTCGCGCGAGGGGCTCGCTTCGGCGCCTGG
>JAYRFB010000292.1:0-21614 GCA_041908585.1 Candidatus Krumholzibacteriia bacterium | reverse complement strand
TTGAAGCGCCAATCGGAGCGGAACTCGCTGTGGAAGCGGCACTTGGGGTTGGGGCAGTGGGGCGGGACGAAGCTGTCGGTGGATGTGTTCATGCCCGGCCCGGGCAACTGCCGGGCCGGGCACAATCTCGACGGCACAACTCATGGCATGCGACTTGATTTTCCGGCGTGTCCCGGGGCCGACCGCGGTCCCGGGCCCGCGCTGACCGCGCGGCGGGGCAAACCCGCTAAGTGCGGTCCGGATCAAGCCAAGGAGCGCTGCCGTGCGGCCGATGCGATATCTGCGGATCCCCCGGACCCTGGGTCGACTCGGGGCGGTATTGACAGTTTTCTGGGCAGGCGCGGCGCTGGCCGGGCCCTTTACCCAGCTCCTGGTGCTGCTGCCGGGTGAGACCGCGGCGCCGGGCGCTCCCGGCGGCAAGACCGGCACGCCGTACTCGCAGGTGACGGGCGTGCCGTTCCCGGTCGTCGTGCGCGCCTGTGATGCCGACTGGAACCTGGTGGCCTCGGCGAGCGATGTCGTGCGGCTGACGAGCACGGCGGGCTCGGCAACGCTGCCGGCACCATCGGTGCTGATCGGCGGTCAGGTCACCTTCGAGGTGCGGCTCACCGTGCCTGGCACGTCGCGCTTCACGGCGCAGGACCAGACCGACCTGCTGATCCCGCTCGGCGCCTCGGCCAACGTGACCGCGGTGACGCTGGTCGGCTTCCGCTTCCAGGACCTGGCGCCGCACGAGCGGCAGGCCGGATCGGCCTTCAACACGTCGCTGACGGCGATCGACGCCGGCGGCAACGTCGTGCTCGGATACGCGGGCCCCGTGCAGCTGACGCAGCTGACGGGCTTCGGGACCGGTCGCGTCGAGCCCGAGGTGATCCACCTGGCCAGCGGCGTCTGGAGCGGCAGCCTGCGCGCCTACCGCGCCGACGAATCGAATCCGCAGCTGGGCGGCGTGCGCCTGCACGCCCACCTGCCGGGCGACCCGGGCCGCAGCGGCACCGGCGACCCGTTCGTCGTGCACCCCGGACCGCTGGCCCGCGTGCAGCTGCTGGTGCCGGGCATGTCCGCCGCGCCCGGCAGCCTGGCCGGCTACGACGGTGCGCCGGCCAGCCAGGCCGCGACCGCGCCGTTCGACGTTACCGTCCGCGCCACCGACCTGTGGTGGAACGCCGTGCCGTCGACGCACCGCGTGCGCATCGTCTCGAGCGACAGCTGGGCCACGACGCCGCTGGACCTCACGCTTTCCGGCGGCGCGGCCTCCGGCAGCGTGGCGCTGGCCACGACCGGCGGGCAGACGCTCACCGCCTGGGACCTGGACGACGCCGCCGTGCTGTCGATGGTCACGCCGCCGATCGCCGTCACCGCGGCGGCAGCCAGCCATTTCCGCTTCGCCGGGCTGCCCGGGGCCGTTGTCGCCGGCCAGCCCGTCGTCGTCACGATCCGCGCGGTCGACGCGCTGGGATCGACGATCCCGACCTTCGACGGCGACGCCTTCCTGGCCGCCGGCACCGGGCCCGGCACGGTGTGGCCCGAGACCGTCAGCTTCACCGCCGGCGTGTGGACCGGCGAGCTGGTGCTGCGCGGCGCGGGCGCGGCCGTGGTCGTCACCTGCCAGGACTACGCGACGCCGCCGCACCTGGGCTCGGCCGATCCCGTAGCGGTCGCGCCCGGGCCCTGGACCGCGCTGCAGGTGCTGCTGCCGGGAGAGGCCGCGGTGCCCGGCACGGCGGCCGGCGTGGCCGGCGAGCCGGACTGGCAGCCGGCGGGACAACCGTTCATCGCGACCGTGCGGGCGGTCGATGCCTGGCACAACACCGTGCCCTCCGCCCAGGGCGCACTCGGCATCACGGGCAGCGACCCCCGGCTGGGAGTCGTCCCGGCCGAGCTGGTCGACGGCACTGCCGCCGTGACCGTGACTCCCTACCTGGCCGGCGAGCAGCTGCTCACGGCGCAGGCGCTGCCGTCGCCGCATATCGAGGCCGCGACCAGCTCGCCGTTCACGGTGGAGCCGGGCGCCTACTCCCGCCTGTTGCTGACGCTGCCGGGCCAGGAGCCGCAGCCGGGGGCGCCGGACGGGCGCAGCGGCACCGCAGGCGAGCAGTCGATCACCTACGCGTTCACCGCCACCGTGCTGGCGACCGACGCCTGGTTCAACCCGTTGCCGGGCGCCTCCGACGCCGTGCAGCTGACCTGCAGCGACCCCGCGGCCGTGGTCGAGGGATCTGGTTCCCTGGCGATGGGCCGCGCCGAGTTCAGCGTCCGGCTGGGCACGGGCGGCTGGCACCTGCTGTCCGCCGCCAACCTCACCGAGCCGGGGATGCCCGCGAGCAGCACGCAGGTGCGCGCGATCTCCAGCGGACTGCACCTGGTGGCGGCCATCGCCCAGGAGGCGATCGGCGCCGGCGCGCCCTTCACGCTGGAAGTCAGCGCGCGCAACGACGCAGGCAGCATCATCCAGGAACTCAATTCGCGCGTCACCGTGACCGTGCGCAAGGCGCAGGACGGGACGCCGGGTGGAGGCGCCCTGAGCGCCACGACGTTCCAGCTCCTGCAGGGCCGGCGCACCGTCGACCTCACGTACACCCGCGCCGAGGACATCGTGCTGGACCTGGTCGACGATGCCGGCTCGACGCCCGCGGTGACCGGCGCGCTGCGGGTGCTGCCGGGATCGCCGGCCGTGATCACGCTGCAGGGCTCGCCGGGCTGGGTGCGTCCCGGCCGGACGGTGGACCTCGTCGCGGCCGTGACCGATGCCTGGGGCAACCCGGTCCCGCAGCAGAACGTGACCTTCGCGGTGGCGGCCGGCGACAGCGGCGCGCTGCTGGCGCCGCCCGTCGTCGGCGGCGGCGGCGGCGGTGGCGCGGGCAAGCTCGGCGAGAAGGCGCTCTCGGTGGCGACCGGCGACGACGGCGCGGCCGCCGCGCAGTACGTGGCGCCCGGATTCGCGCAGGAGTTCACGGTCACCGCGGCGACGGGCGCGCTCAGCACAGGCTGGCAGGTCGTGACGGCCGAGGTGAACCCGGACGCGGAGCCGGGCTACGTCACGAACTACCCCAACCCGTTCCATCCCGGCGAGGGTGCGACGACCATCGCCTGGAAGCTGGACGCGGCCTCGGAGACGCGGCTGCGCATCTACACGACCAGCGGCGGGCTGGTCCTGGACCGGCGGCTGGCGCCGGGCGAGGGCCTGGTCGGCGACGGCAGCTACGAATTCACCTGGGACGGAACGAACGGCGACGGCGTGCCCGTTGCCAGCGGCGGCTACGTCCTGCGCATCGACGCGCAGGGCAACGGGGCGACCGAACACGTGATGCGCCGCAAGATCGGCGTTGTCCGCTAGGCCTGGAGGCGTCATGGACACGAGCAGACACATTCCGGCCCGGCGCCTCGGCGCGCTGCTCGGCGCGCTGGCGCTCGCGGTGGCCACGGGTGGCCGCGCGGCGGACGGAGGCGACGGGCTGGCCGGCGACTGGCTGAACCGGTACGCCAGCGCGCGCGCGGCGGCGATCGGCGGTGCCCGCGTGGCGCTGCCCGACGAGCCGTTGGCGGCGCTGGTCAACCCGGCGGCCGCGGCCTGGCTCGAGCGCGGCGCCGTGCAGTTCAACACGACGCGGCTGTTCGAGGACGCGTCGGTGAACGGCTTCGGCATCGCCCTGCCGGCGACCGGCCGGCCATCGCTGGCGTTCAACGTGCTCGCGCTGGGCTCCGGCGATTTCGAGCGCACCGGGCCGCTGTCCGACGAGGTGCTCGGCAGCTTCGACGAGGGCAACCTCGCGCTGGGGCTGGCGGCCTCGCAGGCGCTGGGCGACCGGCTGGCCGCCGGCGCGCAGGTCAAGCTGGCGCGCCAGTCGCTGGACGAGTTCAGCGGCACGGGCGTGGGATTCGACCTGGGCGTGCTGGGCCGGCTGCCGGGCGGGGTGCAGGTGGGCGCGTCGGCGCTGAACCTGGGCGGGCCGACGCTTGCCCTGCGCATGCGCGACGAGACCTACCTGCGCGAGCTGCGCGGCGGCGTGGCGGTCCCCGTGTCCGGCGGCCAGGGGCTGCTGGCGTTCGACGCGGTCAGCCGCGACGGCGCCGACGCGCAGCTGCATGCCGGCGGGCGTTTCCGACTGCAGGCGCTGGAGCTGAGCGTCGGCTACGACATCGACAACTTCGGCGCCGGGTTCAGCTACCGCCTGCCCAGCGGGCTGCAGCTGGACTATGCGATGAGCGACCACGACCTGGGCCTGGTGCACCGCGTGGGCGTGACCTGGCGCTTCGGCGGCTTCAGCGCCGAGGCCCGCGCGCTGCCCTCCGTGTTCTCGCCCACCGGCAGCGAGCCGGTGACGCGCTTCGCGCTGAAGGCGCGCACGCGGGCGGCGGCCACCGCCTGGCGCCTGGACATCCTCGACGGGTCGGGGCTGGTCGTGCGCACCTACGCGGGGATCGGCCAGCCGCCGGCGGACGTGACCTGGGACGGCAAGGACGCGCTGGGCCGCCCGCTGCCGGATGGCGCCTACACGTATCGGCTGAGCGTCGACGAGAGCGGCGGCACGTCGCTGCAGGCGCGGCCGGGCACCGTCGAGATCAGCAGCGCCGGCCCGCGCGGCGGCATCGAGGTGACGCCATGACGTTCCCGACGCGCAGCGGCGGCGGCCTGGCAGCGCTGGGCGTGCTCGCCTCGCTGGCGACGCTGCAGCCGGCCCTGGCCGGGACCGGCGACCGCAACGCGGAGGTCGTGGCCACGTCACCCGTCGGCATCCGTTACGAGGTGGCGGTCGCGGCTGCCGCCGCGGGCGACACCGGCCCGGCGCGGGCGCTGGCGGCGGCACTGGGCGACGACGACGATATCGCGGGGCTGGACACCGGCGCCGCGCTGCTGCTGCGCGGCGGCCTGGCCGACCTGCTGGGCGATGCCGCCGGCGCGGCTCGTCGCTACCGGCAGGCGGCCTCAAGCGACGACGACGCCGACCGGCGTGAGGCGGCGGCGTTCCTGGCGGCGCAGGCGCTGGAGTCGGCCGGCGACGACCAGGGCGCGCTGCGCGCCTGGCAGCGCTGGCCGCAGGACCATCCGGGCGGGCGCCTGGCATCCGAGGCGGGACTGAGGCTGGCCTGGCTGCACCTGCGGGCCGGTCGCACCGACGATGCCGCGGCGACCCTTGCACAGCTGGCCGACTCGCGCGCCTGGCTGCGCGAGGACCAGGGCTGGCGGCAGGCGCAGGCGGCGGTCGACTACCTGCAGGGCCGACCCGGGCCGGCGCTGGCGCTGCTGGGCGACGAGCCCGAGGGGGCGCTGCCGCTCTACCTGGCGGGCCTGTGCCGGTCGGCCCAGGGCGAGCCGTTGGCGGCCGCGGCCTCGTTCCAGGCGATCGTGTCGCGGCACGCGCAATCGCCGCTGCGCGAGGCGGCGCGCTTCGCCAAGGCCAACGCCTTCCTGGGAGTCGGCGCCTGGCGCAGCGCGGCCGAGGACTTCGCGGCCGTTGCCGGGAGCGGGACCGACCCCGACCTGGCGGCCGAGGCCGCCCTGCGCCAGGCGGTGGCGCTGCACCTGGACGGAGACTCGTCGCAGGCCATCGCGCGGCTGCGCGAGCTGGCCGCCACGCGCGCCGGCAGCGGCGTCGCGGCGCGCGCCCAGTTCCTGTTGGGCGATGCCCTGGCCGCCACCGGGCAGCACGCCGGCGCGATCGCCGCCTTCAACGGCGTGCTGGGCTCCCACTTCGACCGCGACGTGGCCGCCGACGCGCAGTACCGCATCGCGCGCAGTTACGCCGCGCTGGGCCGGGTCGACGATGCGACGGCGGCCTGCCAGGCCGTGGTCACCGGGTATCCCATGTCGCCACAGGCGCCGGCCGCGGCCTACCTGGCGGGCTGCGGCCTGCTGGAGGCGGGGCGCGCGCGCGAGGCGGCCGAACACTTCCAGCTCGTCCTGGACCGCTACGCCCGTCGCGACGACGGGGACGGCACCATCGTCTTCGCCGAGCCCGCGCACGCCGAACTGGTGGACGCGGCGCTGTGCATGCAACAGGTCGCCTGGCAGCGCACGGGCGACCAGGGGCGCCTCAGCGGCGCCGCGCACGCGCTGCTGCACCGCCTGCCGCCCAGCCGCTCGCCATGGCGCGCCTGGGCGCTGCTGATCGACGCCGACGCGCAGGCCGGGCAGGGACTCCATGCCGATGCGCGCGCCAGCCTGGAGCGGCTGGAAGCGGAGTTTCCCGACCACGCGGCGCTGCCCGCAGCCGGCCAGCTGTTGGCCTGGACCTGGGCGCAGGAAGGCGACCAGGAGCGCGCCGTCGCCGCCAGCCAGGGCGTGCTCGCGCGCGACACCGGCGGCGGCGATCGCGAGCTGTTCAACCAGGCGCTGCTGAACATCGCGCACGTCCGCTTCAACCAGGGACGCCACGCCGAGGCGCTGCCGGCCTACGAGGAATTCCTGCGCCGCAACCCGGCGCACGCGGACCGCCAGCTCGTCCTCTACCAGTCGGGGCTGTGCCACCTGCGCCTCGAGCGCGCGGGCGATGCCGTCGACCGGTGGGAGCAGGCCGTGGCGCTGGACCCGGCGAGCCCGCTGGCCGAGCAGGCGTGGGCACGAGCCGGCGATCTCTACTTCCAGGCCGAGCGTTACGATAACGCCCGCCGCTGCTACGAGGGGCTGCTCGCGCACTTCGCGGCCGGCGACGGCGCCGCGCTCGGGCGCCTGCGGCTGGCCCAGTGCGACTTCAATGCGGGCCGCGACCAGGAGGCGATCGCCGGGTTCGGTCGGCTCCTGGAGAACCATCCCGATTCGCCGCTGCGCGCGGATGCCGAGCGCGGCATCGAGCAGGCGCTCTACCGGCTGGGTCAGGCCGACGACGGCGTGACGCAGCTGGCGGAACTGGTCGAGCACCATCCCGACAGCCAGTTCGCGCCCGATGCGCAATTCCGCATCGCCAGCCGGCTCTACGACGATCACCGCTTCGAGGAGGCGGCCGATGCGTTCCGCCGTGTCGTCAGTCGCTGGCCGGGCTACTCGGCCGCCGATCGCGCCCAGTACCTCATGGCCGAGTCCTACGCCGAGGCGGGGCGCGGCGAGTCCGCGCGCCAGGCATGGGAGCAGTTCCTCGGCTTCTTCGGCCGCAGCGAGCTGAAGACGTCGGCGAGATACCGCCTGGGCCTCAACCGCTTCGAGGCCGAGGACTACCGGGCGGCGGCCGGCAGCTTTGCCGAGGTCGTGGCCGCCGGACCCGGTGGCGACATGGAGAAGGCGGCCCTGTACAACCTCGCGCTGTGCCAGCGACTGGACGGGCAGCCGTCGCCGGCCGCGCTGCGCCTGCAGGAGTATCGCGAGCGCTGGCCGGGCGACGAGCGCGCCGCGGCCGTGGCGTTCCAGCTGGGCGACCTTCACGAACAGGCCGGCCGCCTGGAGCAGGCCGCCGTCGAGCTGGCCGTTGCCGCGACCGCCGCGCGCGAGGAACCGCTGCGCACGGAGGCGCACTTCCGCCTTGGCGCCTGCCGCGAGAAGCTCGGCAACCGGGCCGGCGCGCTGGCGGCATACCGGCAGGCCGCGGCCTGCCCGGTGCCGACCGACCCGTTCCGCCTGTCGGCACTGGCGCGCGGCGCGGTCCTGAGCGAGGACGGCGGAGACCTGAAGGCCGCGCTGGCGGCCTACCGTGACCTGATGAGAAACGCCTCGGACCCGCAACTGGTGGCGGCGGCGACCGACCGCGCCGACCGGATCGCGGCCGCGGCGCGCTAGCGCGGGTCGGCCACCAGGCCGCCCACAACGCAAGGAGCAGGGATGTTCGTCGGATTCGACTGGGGCGCGGCGCTCGCGCAGAGCCCGATCCTGATCGTGCTCGTGCTTTGCAGCATCGTCACGCTTGGCTTCGCCATCGAGCGGATGGGCTACTACCGCAAGCGTGGCGGCAACCCGGACGTGACCATGCGCAAGGCGATGAATGCCATCGAGGGCCATCGGTTCGAGGAGGCGGTCAACCACTTCCAGGACCTGGCGCACCCGCTGGGCCCGGTTGCCACGCAGACGCTGCTCGGCTTCCGCCGCGCCCCGGGCGAGGCGGAGGAGATCATGCACGTGATGCTGAACCAGCAGAAGCTGCTGCTCGAACGCAACACGGGCCTCCTCGGCACCATGGCCGCCGTGACGCCGCTGATCGGCCTGCTGGGCACGGTCTGGGGCATCATGCGCGCGTTCCAGGCGATGGGCGAGGCGGGCTCGTCGGCGCCGACGATCGTCGCCGGGGGCATCGCCGAGGCGCTCGTGACGACGGCGGCGGGCCTGGTCATCGCCGTGCCCTCGGTCATGCTCTACAACCACCTCAACCGGCGCCTGGCGACCATGCTCCAGGTGGCAGAGAACCACACGCGCCTGCTCTGCGTGGCGGCCCGCGAGGCCGCGGGGCTGAGCCAGCCGGCCGCCGCTCCCGTGGCGGCGGCGCAGCCCGGCCCGGCGCGCGCGGTCCGTCGCGCCGCCCGCGAGACCGTGGCGGCGGTGCAGGCATGAACCTGCGGCTGGGCAGGAGCGAACCGGGCGAGGGCCCGCTCGCCGAGATCAACACGACGCCGCTCATCGACGTCTCGCTGGTGCTGGTGGTGATCCTGCTGCTGGCGACGCCGCTGGCCTTCGAGTCCAGCTTCGGCGTGCGGCAGGGTGGCACGCTGGCGCAGCCGTCGACGGCGGCGGATGCGCCGGAGCGCGTCGAGCTGGCGATCACCGGCGAGCTCCAGGTCGAGGTGAACGGGCGCGCGGTGGCGGTCGACCAGCTCGCGGGTGCCCTGCGGCCGCTGTTGCGGCCGGGCACCCGACGCGAGGTCGCGGTGGGTTGCGCGGACGGAGTCAGCCACGGCGCCTTCGTGCGGGTCCTGGACATCGCGCGCCAGAGCGGCGCGCAGGCCATCAGCGTGGCGGGGAGCTGAGATGAGGCTGAAGCAGACCCCGGCGCCGCCGCCGCTGGCGCGGATCAACGTGACGCCGATCATCGACGTGGCGCTCGTGCTGGTCATCATCCTTCTGGTCACCGCACCCATGATGTCGGTGTCGGACCTGGCGGTGGAACTGCCGGGGGCCCATGCGCGCGACCTCGAGCGGCACGACTTCATCAGCCTGACCATCGCGCGCGACGGGCGGATGGCAGTCGACGAGACCGCGGTGGCCGCCATCGACGACGTGCCTGCGCTCGTGCGCGAGCGGCTGGCGGCCGGCCGCGACCGCGACCGGCTGGTCGTCGTGCGCGCCGACGCGGCACTGCCGCACCTGACCGTGCGGCGGTTGCTGGCTGCCGCCCGTGCCGGCGGCGCGCGCAACCTGGGCGTTGCCACGGCACAGATCACGGACGGTCGGCCATGAACGGCACTGCGAACATGACGGGCGGCGCGAGCTTGCTCGCGGGCGCCGGCGGCTGGGCCGTGCACGACGAATTCGTCGCGATGCGGGCCCGCTTCCGTCGCGCGCTCCTCGTCAGCCTGGGCCTTCACGCGGTCCTGGCGGCGTCGCTGGCCCTGGTCGAGGGCGCGCGACCACGCGTGCCTGACATCATCGAGGTGTCGTGGCTGGAGCCGGCGGCGACGGTGGTCGCGCCGGCGCTCGTGCCTGCGTCCGCGCCGGTCCCGGCGAGGAAGCCCGAGGCCGCGCCCGCCCCGGAGCCCGAACCGCAGGCGGCTCGGCCGCGCCGGCAGCACGCGCCGGTCCCGGCGACCGCCGGACAGCGCGATGCGGCGCGGGAGCGCCCCGGGCCGTCGGCCTCGCAACTGGCGCTGGCCACGGCTGCGCCGGTGGCGCCGCCATCGACGACCACCCGGGCGGCGTTGGCCGCGGCGCCGGATGCGGGCGCCGGCCTGGCGAGGGCCGCGGCCGCCACGATGATGCCCATGGCCGCGCGTGGGCGCCCGGCGACCCTGGTGCGCGGGCCCGAGTCGGCCGGCGAGGCCCTGGCCCTGACGCGCGGCCCGGCCACGGCCGGCGGCAGCCAGGCCATCCTCGCGGCGGCGGTCCTGCCCGCTGCCGCGGGAGCGGACGGCGAGGCCGGAGGGAACGGGCGCGCCGCGGCCGACCGCGCCGCGGAGGCACGCGCCGGCGCCGGTGCCGGCGACATCCTCCTGGAAGGGCCGGCCGCCGGTCGCGCGGTCCTGCAGCGTGCCCTGCCGGCATACCCGGCCTGGGCGCAGCGGCAGGCCGTGGAGGCCGTGGTCCGGCTTCGCTTCATCGTGTTGCCCGACGGTCGGGTGCGCGAGGATGTCGTGGTCGAGCGCACCGGTGGCTTCCGCGACTTCGACGAGAGCGCCGTGGCGGCGCTGAACGGCTGGCGATTCGCGCCGCTGGCGGGCGGCGAGGCCGCGGGCCAGTGGGGGACCATCACCTTCCGCTTCCGCCTGCGCGGCTAGCCGCGCGGGAACGGGGGAGACGATGACGACATCCATGAGTCTCTGCATCCGGCATCGCGGACCCGCGCAGGCGGCGGCGCTGGCGATCCTGGTGGCGGCCGCGGTCCCGGCGACGGGCACGACCCACGCACCCGCGCTGCCGCCGCCCGGCGGCACCGGCTCCGCGCCGCCGGTGTTGCCGCCCGGGGACGGCGGCTCGCTCGGCAGCCTCGACGTGGAGGGCACCAGCGCGATCCGCATCCGCTTCGAGCGCCCGACCCTCCGTATGGACCTGGACCCGCTGGCGGCACCGGGTCTGCAGTCGAGCACGACCATCGAGGTCCTGGAACGCGCGACGCCGGACCTGGCCCGGCCCCTGCTGCAGGCGGCGCTCGCCGAGCGGTCGCCGCGCACGCCGCGGCCGTGGCTGGCCGCGTTCACCACGGGCTCGCTGGCGCGCCTGCGGCCCGACCTGAAGGGTGTGGCGAGCTGGCAGGTGGAGATCGTCGAGGCAGGTGGCACTATCGTCGGCACGCGCACGGGACAGGGCGCGCCGCCGCGCGAGATTCCCTGGGACGGGCTGCGCGACGACGGCTCGCCCGCCTGGGCCGGCCTGGCCTGCTCGCACGTGCTGACCGCGCGCGACAAGGCCGGCAACACGCGCCGCTTCGTCGGCGACAGCTTCGTCGTGCCTGCGTTCCGCGTGGAGACGACCGCCGGGCCGTGCCTGCTGTTCTCGGCCCAGCAGTGGCGCGACGCGACCGGCGAGGGCGGCGTCTCGCCGCTGCTGGTCGAGCTGGCGACCATCCTGAACCTGCGCGTCGATCCCGGTCGCCAGGTCGTCGTGACCGTGACCGCGGCCACGGCCGGCGAGGCGGAGCAGACCGGGCGCGAGGTGCTGGCGGCGCTGGCCCCGCGCCTCGGCGGTGCCCCGGGTCGACTGGTCCTGGCGCCGGTCGTCGCGGCGGGCGCGCCGCCCGGCGGGACTCTGCGCGTGGCGCCCGCGCCCCTGCGCTGAGCCTGCCGCACGAACAGGGCACGGGGCGCGGATTGTCCTAACGCATCCGCGCCCCGCGCATTATCTTGCCCCGCAACCGGCCGGCTACGCCGGCCCAGCCCCGGGGCGTGTGACATGAGCACTGCCGATGACAGAAGCCCGCGGCCTTCCGGCCTCTTGCGGGACGAATTCCCTCTCGTCGAGACTGAAGCCTGGCGTCGCGAGGTCGATCGCCTGCTGAAGGGTGCGCCCTTCGAGAAGGCGATGATCTCCACCCTGGCCGGCGGCCTCCAGGTGCAGCCGCTGCACACCGCAGGTGACCTGCGCGACGGCATCTGGGGCGCCTCGCTGCCCGGCCGCGCGCCGTTCCTGCGCGGCGCGCGACCGGCCGCCGCCGGGCCCGTGCCCTGGCTCGTGGCGCAGGAGCTTGCCGTGGCCGATGCGGGCGGCCTGAACCTGGCGCTGCTGCACGATCTCGAGCGCGGCCAGTCGGCCATCAACCTCAAGCTGGACGTCGCGGGACGCCTCGGTCTCGATGCCGCGACGGCGCCGCGTCACGACGTGGGCCGGGACGGCACCTCGATCGGCGGCCTGGCCGACCTTCGCCGGGCTCTGGCGTCGGTGGATCTCGCCGCCTGCCCGCTGCTGCTGCAGGCGGGGGCGGCCACGCTGCCGCTGGCGGCGATGCTCGCGACCATCGCCGGCGAGCGGGGCACGCCCGCCGCGGCGCTGGCCGGGGCCTGGGGCTGCGACCCCCTGGCGGTCGCCGGCGGGCCGGCCCCCGCGTTCGAGGCCGACGCGCTGTTCGATCACGCGGCGGTGCTGACGCGCTGGGCCGACGCCGAGGCGCCCGCGCTGCGCACGCTCGCCGCCAGCGATGCGGCCTGGCACGAGGCGGGCGCGGACGCGGTGCTGTCGCTGGGCCTGCTGCTGGCGGGGGCGGTGGCGACACTGCGCGAGCTGGAACGGCGGGGCCTCGAGCCCGCCGTCTGCGCTCCGCGGCTGGCCTTCCACGCAAGCCTCGACACGGACTTCTTCCTGGATATCGCGCGGCTGCGCGCCCTGCGGGTTCTGTGGTCGGACATCCTGTCCGCCTGCGGCGTGGAGCCGGAGCGGCAGCGTCCGGCCTGGATCCACGCGCGCACGGGCGATCGCATGCTCTCGCGCCTGGACCCGCACACGAACCTGCTGCGCACGACCACGGCGGCGATGGCCGCGGCCTGCGGCGGCGTCGACAGCCTGCACGTGACGCCGTGGGACGGCCTGCTGGCCAGGCCCGGCGGCGCGGGCCGGCGGCTGGCGCGCAACATCCAGCTGATCCTCGGCCACGAGTGCCGCTTCGGGGCGGTCGTCGACCCGGCCGGCGGCTCCTGGTACCTCGAGACGCTGACGCGCCAGGTGGGCGAAGGCGCCTGGGCCGTGCTGCAGCAGGTGGAGGCGGCCGGCGGCCTGCGCGCGGCGCTTGCTTCCGGCCTGGTCGGCAAGCTCGTGGGCGAGGCCGCACGCCAGCGCGCGGCGCGCCTGGCGCGCGCCCAGGACGCCCGCGTCGGCGTCAACCGTTACTGCGCCGCGCGGCCGGCGCCGGGCGCCGAGCCGGGAGACGACAGCGACAACGGGGCCGCGTGGCGCGAGGAGCGACGCCAGTCCGCCGTGTCGGCGCCTGTCGCCCCGCGCGACTGCGACCCGCGCGGGGATGCCGCGTGTCAGCTGGCGGCGCTGGGCGATGCCGCCGCGCGCGGAGCCTCGCTCTCCTCGCTGGTGGTTGCGCTGGGCGGGCGCGCGGACGGCGACCGGCGACCGGCGTGGAGCCTGCCGCAGCCGTCACGCGATGCGGAGCCGTACGAGTCGCTCGTGGCCCGGGCATCGCTGCTCGCGGCGCGCGACCCGAGCCTCGTACGCGCCCACTGCCTGTGCCTGGGCGATGCCGGCCGCACCGGCCCGCGGGTGGACTTCGCCCGCGGTTGCCTGGCCGTCGCCGGCCTGGACATCACCGTCGGCGCCTTCCACCAGGATGCCGCGGGGGCGGCGGCCGAGGCGCGCGCCAGCGGCGCCGCGACGGTGCTCCTGGTCGGCCTCGACGAGACCTACCCGACGCTGGGCGCCGCCGCGGCCGCGCTGCTGGCCGGCGATGCGCGGCCGCCGCTGCTGCTGGCGGCGGGGCGGCCGTCGGCCTCGACCGAACCGCTCGACCGGGCCGGCGTCTCGCGTTACCTGCACCTTGGCAGCGACCTGGTGGCCGAGCTGGGCGCCGTCCTCGAGAGCCTTGGAGGCGAGTCATGAGCCGCCTGCCCGATTTCGCGAACCTTCCCTGCCGCCGGCCATCGTCCGCGGCGGGGTCGCTGCCGGACGCATCGCCGGTCTGGACCACGCACGAGCAGATCGCCGTGAAGCCGGCCTACTCGGAAGCGGATGTCGCCGGCCTCGACCACCTGGACTACCTGCCCGGGCTGCCCCCGTTCCTGCGCGGGCCCTACGCGACGATGTACGTGACGCGGCCGTGGACCGTGCGCCAGTACGCGGGATTCTCGACGGCGGAGGAGAGCAACGCCTTCTACCGGCGGAACCTGGCGGCGGGGCAGATGGGCCTGTCCGTGGCCTTCGACCTGGCGACGCACCGCGGCTACGACAGCGACCATCCCCGCGTCGAGGGCGACGTCGGCAAGGCCGGCGTGGCGATCGACTCGGTCGAGGACATGAAGATCCTCTTCGACGGCATCCCGCTGGACCGCATGTCGGTGTCGATGACCATGAACGGCGCCGTGCTGCCGATCATGGCCTTCTACATCGTCGCCGGACTGGAGCAGGGCGTGTCGACGGCCCAGCTGTCCGGCACGATCCAGAACGACATCCTCAAGGAGTACATGGTCCGCAACACCTACATCTACCCGCCGGCGTTCAGCATGCGGGTGATCGCGGACATCTTCGGCTACACGGCCGCGAACATGCCGAAGTTCAACAGCATCTCCATCAGCGGCTACCACATGCACGAGGCCGGCGCGACCGCCGACCTCGAGCTGGGCTACACGCTGGCCGACGGCCTGGAGTACGTGCGCACGGGCCTGAAGGCGGGGCTGGGCATCGACCGGTTCGCGCCGCGGCTGTCGTTCTTCTGGGCCGAGGGCACGAACTACTTCATGGAGATCGCCAAGCTGCGCGCCGGTCGGGCGCTGTGGGCGAAGCTGATCCGACAGTTCGACCCCCAGGACGAGCGCTCGCTGATGCTGCGGACGCACTCGCAGACCTCGGGCTGGTCGCTGGCCGAGCAGGACCCGTTCAACAACGTCGCGCGCACGTGCGTGGAGGCGATGGCGGCGGCCCTGGGCGGCACGCAGTCGCTGCACACCAACGCGCTGGATGAGGCGATCGCGCTTCCGACGGACTTCTCGGCGCGCATCGCCCGCAACACGCAGCTCTACCTGCAATCGGAGACGGGCATCTGCCGCAACGTGGATCCCTGGGGCGGCTCCTGGTACCTGGAGAGCCTGACCGGGGCGCTGCTGGAGCGGGCCTGGGCGCACATCCTCGAGGTGGAGGGCCACGGCGGCATGGCGCGGGCCATCGAGCGCGGGCTGCCGAAGCTGCGCATCGAGGAGGCGGCCGCCCGACGCCAGGCCCGGCTGGACTCGGACCAGGACGTCATCGTGGGCGTCAACCGCTGGCGCTTGACGCGGGAAGAGCCGCTGGAGATCCTCGAGGTGGACAACACCGCCGTCCGCCGGCAGCAGGTGCAGCGGCTGTCGAGCCTGCGGCGGGAGCGCGACCAGGCCGCGGTGGACCAGGCGCTGGCGGCGTTGACGGCCGCGGCCGCCGACGGCACCGGCAACCTGCTGGAGCTGGCGGTGGAGGCGGCCCGTCGACGCGCGAGCCTGGGCGAGATCTCCGCGGCGCTGGAGAAGGTCGCCGGTCGGCACCAGGCCGAGATCCGCACCATCAGCGGCGTCTACGCCGCCGCGTTCCGGAGGGAGGACGGCATCGACACCGTGGGCGAGGTCAGGCGGCTGGTGGAGGCGTTCGCCGCGCGGGAAGGCCGGCGTCCCCGCCTGCTTGTGGCCAAGATGGGGCAGGACGGGCACGACCGCGGCGCCAAGGTCGTGGCGACGGCGTTCGCCGACCTGGGCTTCGACGTCGACGTGGGCTCGCTCTTCCAGACCCCGGCCGAGACCGCGCGCCAGGCGGTCGAGAACGACGTCCACATCGTCGGGCTGAGCAGCCTGGCCGGGGGCCACAAGACGCTGCTGCCGCAACTGGTGGATGAACTGGCGCGGCTCGGCCGCGGCGACATCCTGGTGGTCTGCGGCGGCGTCATCCCGGCGCAGGACTACGAGTTCCTGCGGGAGCGGGGCGCCGCGGCCATCTTCGGTCCGGGCACCGTCATCCCCGAGGCGGCGCGCAACCTCCTGGCCGAGCTCAATCGCCGGCTGGGCTACGCGTGACATGAAGCGCCGCGAGCTGACAGTCGGCCAGTATGTCGACGGCGTGGTCGGCGGCGACCGCGCCGTGCTGGCCCGCGCGATCACGCTCGTGGAATCCAACGCCCCGGACCACCAGGAGCAGGCGCAGGCCGTGCTCACCGAGCTGCTGCCCCGGCGCCGCCCGGCCGTGCGCGTGGGAATCACCGGCGTGCCGGGCGCGGGCAAGAGCACGCTCATCGAGGCGCTCGGGTCCTGGCTGACGGCCGGCGGGCGCCGCGTGGCGGTCACGGCGATCGATCCCTCGTCCAGCCTGACGGGCGGCAGCATCCTGGGCGACAAGACGCGCATGGAGCGGCTGGCGGCCGACGAGCGCGCGTTCATCCGTCCTTCGCCGTCGGGGGGCACCCTCGGCGGCGTCGCGCGCAAGACGCGCGAGACGCTGGTGCTCTTCGAGGCGGCGGGCTACGACGTCGTCATCGTGGAGACCGTGGGCGTCGGGCAGAGCGAGTCGCAGGTTCGCTCGATGGTCGACTTCTTCCTGCTGGTCCTGCTGGCCGGCGCCGGCGACGAACTGCAGGGCTTCAAGCGCGGCGTCATCGAGCTGGCCGACGCCATCGCGATCAACAAGGCCGACGGTGACGGCGCCGCGGCCGCGGAGCTGTGCCGGGCAGGCTTCGCCGGCGTGCTGCCCTACCTGCGTCCGGCCACCGAGGGCTGGCAGACGCGGGCTCACGCGTGCTCGGCGCTGACCGGGGCCGGCCTGCCCGAGCTGTGGCGGGTGGTCGAGGGGTTCGAGCGGGTGACGCGCGCCAGCGGCGCCTGGGAACGGCGACGGGGCGAGCAGGAGCGCGCCTGGGTGCGCGAGCTGGTGCGCGAGGGGCTCGAGGAGCGGGTCGGCGCGCTTGCGGGCGTCGCGGCGCATTTGTCGTCGCTGGTGGAAGACGTGGTGGCCGGCCGCCGGCCGGCCACGGCGGCCGCGCGACGCCTGCTCGACCTCTTCGGCGGTCGCGCCTGACCGCTTCCCTGCCTCAGCGGCCCAGGCGCCGGCTCACGGCCTCGGCCTGGTCGCGGGCCAGCTCGGCGTAGACCGGACTGCCTCCCAGTTCCGCCAGCAGGTCCAGCGCACCATCGGGCTCGCCCTGCAGGAGCCGACACTGCGCCCCGTACCACAGCCCGCGCTCGCGCAGCGGCCGCGCCACCGCCGGGTCGGCCAGGGCGTCGAACACGGCGCGGGCCTCGGCGACCTGCCCGCCCTGCAGGAGCGCCACTCCCTGGTACATGCGGACGAACGGCGCGAAGAGGGGCTGGTCGGCCGGCCCGCTGCGCGGATCGGCCTGCAGCATGCGGTCGGCGCGGCCCAGCTGGTCGGCGGCGGCAGGCCAGTCGCCTGTGGCGTAGTGCGCCATGCCCAGGTTGAAGATCGCGGCCAGCGGCTTGGCAGCCGTGTCCATGTCCACCGGCGTGGCGGGCAGGGGCGTGCGGTCGGCCAGGTCGGCGAAGTCGGCCAGCCGGCAGCCCGTGGCAGCCAGCAGCAGGGCCAGGCCGATCACCGCGGCGGCGGCGGCCACCGGCCACCACAGGGAGCGCTGCCGGCGTTGCGGCCGCCCCGGCCACAGGCGTCGACCGGCGGCTGGATGCGGCCCGTTGTCGTCGATGTGCATGCCGTCTCCAGGTCCATGAGGGCGCGGTCCCGGCGCGGGACCGGTGCAGGCGTTGATGATGCAGCCGGATGGGCATCGACGCAAGGGGCTGCGGTGGCGAGGGCCGGGCGCCATGACGCCCTGGAGCCATGACGCCCTGGAGCCATGACGCCCTGGAGCCATGACGCCCTGGAGCCATGACGCCTCGAGCCTTGGCGCTGGTCCGGCGCGCCCGGGAGCCCTATCATGGGACGCCAACGGGGACATACGAACGGGCGGCCCGCGTGCGCGGCCGCCGGGAGTTGACATGAGCCAGGGACTGCCGCAGCCGATCTTCGTCCACGACACCTTCACGGGCACCAAGCGCGAGCTCGCGCTGCACGAGCCGGGGCGATGCGGTGTCTACTGCTGCGGGCCGACCGTCTACGACCTCTGCCATGTCGGCAACGCGCGCGCGGCGGTGGTGCCGGACGTGATCGTGCGCTTCCTGCGGCATCAGGGGCTGCAGGTCAAGTACGTGCGCAACATCACCGACATCGACGACAAGATCATCGCGCGGGCGAACGCCGACGGCGTGCCTGCGATGGCTGTGGCCGGGCGCTTCGCCGACGAGTACCACCGCGACGTCATGGCACTCGGCATGCTCGAGCCCGACGTCGAGCCCCGCGTCAGCGACCACCTGCCGGAGATCATCGCGATCATCGAGCGCCTGCTCGGACGCGGCCTGGCCTACGTCGCCGATGGCGACGTCTACTACCGCGTGGCCGCCTTCGCCGACTACGGCAAGCTCGGCAAGCGACGGCCCGAGGAGCTCCTGGAGGGCGCCGGCAGCCGCGTCGAGGTGGACGCGCGCAAGGAATCGCCGCTGGACTTCGCGCTGTGGAAGGCGGCCAAGCCCGGCGAGCCCGCCTGGGACAGCCCCTGGGGCCCGGGGCGCCCCGGCTGGCACATCGAATGCTCGGCGATGTGCGGCAAGCACCTGGGCGAGACGTTCGACATCCATTGCGGCGGGCGGGACCTGATCTTCCCGCACCACGAGAACGAGATCGCGCAGAGCCAGGGCGCCTACGGGCCGGGCACGTTCGCGCGCCACTGGCTGCACAACGGCTTCATCGACTTCGCGGGCGAGAAGATGTCCAAGAGCCTGGGCAACTTCTTCACGACGCGCGAGGTCCTGACGCTGCACGACCCGGAGACGGTCCGCTACTTCCTGCTGACGGTCCACTATCGCAGCGGCCTGAACTTCGACGTGCGGGTCGACTGCCCGGCCTGCGGGGCGGAACTGGATCGCGAGGCCCAGGAGCAGGGCCGCTGCGCGGCCTGCGGCGCCGAGCCCGGGCGCGAGGCGCTGCGCGCACGCGTGCGCTTCCCGGGCCTGGAGGAGGCGGACGATCGCCTGGCCTATGTCTACGCCACGCTTGCCGGTGCGCGCCGGCTGCTGCGCGAGGCGGGCACCGGCGCCACGACCGCCCCGGCCGGGCCGGGCCCGCTGTTGGCGGCCTTCTGCGAGCACATGCGCAATGACTTCAACACGGGCGGCGCCCTGGGCACCCTGAGCCGCCCGTTGGCCGAGGCGAACTCGCTCCTGGCCGCCACCAAGGGCGTGGACAAGGCGGCACGACTGCAGTGGCTGGCGGGATTCCTGGCCGACATGGACCAGGTCGCGATGATCCTCGGCTGCTTCGGGGACGACGCGGAAGGCTGGCTGCAGCGACGGCGCGATCGCCGCGCCGCCCAGGCGGGCCTGGATCTTGGTCGCGTGGAGGCGCTCCTGACGGACCGTCAGCAGGCACGCGCCGCGAAGGACTGGGCGCGCTCGGACGCGATCCGCGACGAGCTCGCCGGAATGGGCCTGGTGGTCAAGGACGGGCCCGCGGGGACGAGCTGGGACTTCGCCTGACCGGCCAGGAGTCGGCGGCGCCGCGGCAGCCGGACGCCTCAGCCCCTCGCGAAGTACAAGGTCGCGACGACGAGGCCCAGCCCGACGACGGTCCAGCGCAGCGTTGCCGGGGGCAGGCGACCGGCCAGCCTGCCGCCGAGCACGCCGCCGACCAGCGCGCCCAGCGCCATCGCCCCCGCCAGGGTCCAGGCCACCTTGCCGCTGAACACGAAGAACGCGGCCGCGGCCAGGTTGACGACCAGGGCGATGGCCTGCTTGGCGGCGTTCAGGCGCGTCAGCGACTCGCGGGTCGACAGCCCGAGGGCCGCCAGGACGATCACGCTCAGCCCGGCGCCGAAGTAGCCGCCGTACACCGCGGCCGCGCCCACCGGCAGCCAGGCCGCACGCTCGAGCCGCTCCTCGTCGTGCCGTCCCGCCCGCGCGCGCAGCCTCCGGTCCAGCCAGGCGCGCACGCGGCCCTGCGCCGCCAGCAGCAGCGAGGCAGCCAGGATCAGCCACGGCACCAGCCCACGGAACAGCTTCTCGCCCGATTCGAGCAGCAGCCACCCGCCCAGCACGCCGCCGAGCGCCGCGGCCGGCAGCAGCCGCCGCAGGCGGGCGCCCTGGCCGCGCAGGTCCGCCTTCTGCGCCAGCGTGCCGCCGACATAGCCGGGGCAGAGTGCCACGGTGTTGGTGACGTTGGCGACGACCGCCGGCACGCCCAGGGCCAGCAGGGCGGGAAAGGTCACCAGCGTGCCGCCGCCTGCCAGCGCGTTGATGGCACCGGCCACGAGCGCCGCGGCCGCGGCCAGCAGCAGGTCGACAGGTCCGTCCATGCGTTCGTCCCTCGCGGGCGGCGGCGGGCGCCGGCGCCCTTCGCGGTTCAGGCGAGCGGCGGTACCGGCTCGGGCATGGCGCAGGTGCCCAGTGCCGCGCCGGGGTCCTTCAGTCCGTGTCCGGTGACCAGCACAGCCACGGCATCGGCGGGGCCGATCAGACCCGCGTCGCGCGCGACGGCCACGCCGGCCAGCCCCGCCGCCCCGGAGGGCTCGGCGAAGACGCCCGCGAGCGCCGCCAGCCGGGAGATGGCCTCGACGATGGCCTCGTCCGGCACGGCCAGGAACGCCCCGCCGGTGGCGGCCACGCGGAGCCAGGCCTTCACCCGGTTGCGCGGCGTGCCCACCGAGATCGAATCGGCGATGGTCCGCGCCGCCACGGGCGCAACCAGCGCCTGCACCTGCGCGCCCGTCAGCGCGGCGCGGTCGCCGCCGGTCGCGGCCCAGGCCCGCGCCAGCGCGGCGGCGCCCTCGGCCTGCACCCCGACGACGCGCGGCACGCGGTCGGTCAGGCCGAGTTCACGCAGCTCCAGGAACGCCCTCGCGGTCGACGACACGATGCAGCCGTCGCCCACCGGCACCAGCACGACGTCGGGCAGCCCGGCGCCGTCCGTGAACCCCCGCGTCAGGTCCCAGGCCAGCTCCAGCGCCGCGGTCTTCTTGCCCTCGACCAGCAGCGGGTTGTGGGCGCAGTTGCGGCTGTACCAGCGGTGGCGCGCGATCTCGACCAGCGACAGCTCGTAGGCCTGGTCGTAGGACCCGTCGACGCGCACGACGCGCGCCCCGTGCAGCAGCAGCTGGGCAAGCTTGCCGCGCGGCGCCGCGGCCGGGACGAAGATCGTGCAGCGAAAGCCGCCGCGGGAGGCCAGAACCGCAAGGCTGGCTGCGGCATTGCCGGTCGAGGCGCAGGCCAGGTGGTCCAGTCCGCGCAGGGCCGCGTGCGCCAGCGCCACCGCCGCGGCGCGGTCCTTGAGGCTGGCCGAGGGCAGCCCCGTATCGTCCTTGAGCACCAGGGATCGCAGGCCGAGGTGCGCCGCCAGGCGCGGCGCCGGCATCGGCTGGGAGCCTCCCACGGCCCAGGCCGGGTGCGGGCCGGCCGGCGAGACCGGCAGCAGCGGCGCGAAGCGCCACAGGCCGCGCGACACGTCGCCGGCGACATCGCGCACGAGGGCGGCACTCCCGGCCGCCGGCTCGTACACCGCGTCGAGGATTCCCTCGTCGCCGCATGCGGCGCAGGTGAAGCCCTCGTAGGCAGCCTCGTGCTCCCGTCCGCAGAGCACGCAGCGGCAACCCAGCCAGCGCGGGTTGGCCGTGACCGGCGGCAGGCCGGCCGGCGCGCCGCCGCCGGAGCCGGCGGCCCTGTCCGCGCCCCGGTCCACGCTACATCGTCAGGGCCATGAGGGCCTTGGCCGTGTGCAGGCGGTTCTCGGCCTCGTCCCAGACCACCGAGTGCGGCCCGTCGATGACGCCGTCGGTCACTTCCTGGCCGCGGCTCGCCGGCAGCGGGTGCATGTAGATGCT
>JAYRFB010000291.1:0-6385 GCA_041908585.1 Candidatus Krumholzibacteriia bacterium | reverse complement strand
GCCCAGGGCGCCGGGCTGCACTTCGTCGACGTGAGCAACCCGCGCGCGCCGCAGTTCCTGGGGCGCGTCCTGACCAGCTACGCGATGGACATCTGCTTCTCGCACGAGGGCTTCCTGCTTGCCGTCGACCGCGACGAGGGCCTGCTCGTGCTGGCCCGCGATGTGGCGGGTCCCGACGCGGTGGCGCCGGGCGCCGTGCGCACGCTGGCGGCCTCGCCCTACGGGGCCGGCGCCGTGCGCCTGCAGTGGCTTGACAGCGGCGACGACCGCTGGGAGGGGCGCGCCGAGGCGGCGGACGTGCGCTATGCCGCCACGGCCATTGCCGACGAGGCGGCCTGGTCCGCGGCGACGCCGGTGGCCGGCGTGCCCGAGCCCGGCGAGCCGGGCAACCGGTCGTCGATCGTGGTCGACGGCCTGGGGCCCGGGACGACCTGGCACTTTGCCGTGCGCCTGCGCGACGAGGCGGGCAACCTGTCGGCCCTCTCGAACGACGCCTCGGCGCTGCCCGGCGAGGGCATCCTGCTGGTGGACCCGCAGCTCGATCGCCAGGCCGGGACCGGCGCCACGCTCTTCGCCTGGAGCGTGACCTACATCTACGCCGAGGCGCCGACCGTGCACGACGTCGTCATCGACGGTGTCGCGCACGCGATGACGGCCGGCGCCACCGTCGACGGCGGCACCGAGTACAGCTACGAAGCGACGCTGCCGGCCGGCGAGCACGCCTGGTACATGCGATTCGCCGTCGCCGATCCGGAGGTGGCGCCGATCCAGACGACGGAGGCGCCCGGGCCGGTTGTCGGCCGTCATGTCTTCACGATGGGCAGCCCCGCCGGCGAGGCAGGGCGCGATCAGGACGAGTGGCAACACACCGTCGTGCTGAGCGACAGCCTGGCCTGGCGCGACCTGGAGGTCTCCCAGGCGGAGTACGCCGCGCGCGGGCTGGGCGCGCCCTCGGGATTCACCGGCGACACCCTCCCGGTCGAGACGATCACCTGGCTGCAGGCGATCGCCTGGTGCAACGCCCAGTCCCTGGCCGACGGCCTGGCGCCAGCGTACACCGTTGTCGGCAACCAGGTGACGTGGAACCACGCCGCGGACGGCTGGCGCCTGCCCACCGAGGCCGAGTGGGAGTGGCTGGCCCGCGCCGGCACCACGACGGCGTTCGCGGCCGGAGACCTGACCGCGCGCGTCTGCAACGCGGACCCGGCGCTGGTGCCGGCGGCCTGGTACTGCGGCAGCTTCGGTGTCGGCGAGACGCCGGGCACCCGCGCGGTCGGCACGAAGGCGGCCAATCCGTGGGGCCTGTCAGACCTGGCCGGCAACGTGGCCGAATGGTGCTGGGACTGGTACGGCGACTACCGCGTGCTGGACGACGACGGCGACGGCGTCGTCCTGGACCCTGCGGGGCCCGCGACCGGCACGCAGCGTGTCGTGCGCGGCGGCAGCTGGTACGGCGGCAGCGAGGATTGCCGGGGCGCGGCGCGCGACGCACGCTACCCCGACTCGGCGGACGACACGATCGGCCTGCGCGCGGTGCGCACGGTGATCGCCGACTGAACCCATCGACGCGGGACGGAATCGTGGCCAAGCAGGACCGTTTCTCGTACATCGACGCCTTCCGCGGCCTGATCGGCGTGATGATGGCGCTCGGGCACAGCAACTACTACTTCAACTCGGCCTGGCTGAGCCTGGACCCGATCGACCCGTTCTTCGACAACACGCCGCAGTTCCTCCTGCGCTACATGGGCTACCTCTGCGCTCCCGGCTTCCTGATGATGAACGGGGCGATGGCCTACTACGTCTTCCACCGCCGCCGTCGTTCCGGCGAGAGCGAGCGCTCTGTGCGCTGGGGCTTCCTCCAGCGCGGGCTGTTCCTGGTGGCGGTCCAGGTGGTCTGGGTCAACGCTTCCTGGAGCGGATTCGACCGCCTGCGCCTGGACCACCTGGGCATCATCGCCACCATCGGCCTGTCGATGATCCTGGTCACCTGCCTGGCCACCTGGCGGTGGCAGTGGCGCGCGGCGCTGGTGGCGGCGCTGTTCGTGGCGCAGCCGTTCCTGCTGCGGATCCCCTACGACGTGAAGGGGCCGGCGCACTATTACATGGAGTTCCTGGTGACCGCCGGCGACTTCAACAAGTACCCGCTGCTGCCGTGGTTCTCGCTGGCGCTGCTGGGCAGCGTCATGGCGCACTTCTGGTTCGAGGTCTGGCGCGATCCCGACCTGCGCGCCCGCAATTCGCTGGCGATCGGCCTGGCGCTGATCGCCGCCGCGTACGCCGTGCGGCTCGGGCAGGGCTTCGGCAACATCTTCGCCTGGAACACGTTCTTCTCGTACTCCTTCTTCCTGGTGCAGAAGTACCCGCCCAGCCTCGACCACCAGCTGTGGCTGTCCGGCACGGTCATCTCCCTGGTCGGGGCCTTCAGCTGGATCGACGCACGCACCCGCGTCCTGCGCCCGCTGGGGTACGTCGGGCGCGTTCCGCTGTTCTTCTACTGCGTCCACATCCCCGTGCTGGCGATCGTGGCGCGCCGGTTCGGGCTCTTCTATCACGAGAGCGCCGTCCTGGGCTCGCTGCTCGGCTGGGTGGCGCTGCTGGCGGTGATGGCCCCCCTGGTGGTATGGTTCGGGCGTGTGAAGGTGAAGAACCGCTCCTGGTTCGTGCGGATGATCTGAACCCCGGCGAGCCCGTCGCTGCGACGGCCAACCGGATCGCCCCGCGCGATCCGGGCCCGCCACGTCCCCCTCAGCGAGGAACGACCATGACCCTGCCGAACCGCCCCTTCCTGATGTCGCTGGCGCTCGCGGCGGCCTTCCAGCTGGCGTCGCCGGCCGGAGCCGAGGTCGCGCGCATCGAGTCCGGCAACCGGATCAGCGAGAACCTGCCCGAGATCCCCGCGGAACTGATCGACGGCCTGAACCGCTACCAGAACACCCGCGGCGCCACGTTCCAGGGCTGGCTGGAGGACGGGAGCCTCCTGGTTTCCACCCGCTTCGGCGACACGGCCCAGGTGCATCGTGTCGAGAGGCCGCTCGGCATGCGCGAGCAGCTCACCTTCCACCGCGAACCGGTGCGGGGCGTCGCCGCGCGGCCGGGCGGCCACGGGCCGGGCTTCCTGTTCAGCAAGGACACCGGCGGCGACGAGTACTTCCAGCTCCACTACTTCGACCTGCAGACGCGCCGGACCGTGCAGTTGACGGCCGGTCGTCCGGGCGGCGGCAAGGTCCGCAACGAGGGCGCCGTCTGGTCGGACGACGGGCGCCGCCTGGCCTGGAGCAGCACGCTGCGCAACGGCACCGACACGGACGTCTGGGTGCGCGATTTCGACGGCGAGCCGCGCCTGCTCCTGCAGGAGGGTGGGGCCTGGAACGCCCACGGCTTCTCGCCCGGGGGGGACCGCCTCCTGGTCAGCCGCTTCGTGTCCATCGAGGAGACCAGGCCGGCCGAGGTGGACCTGGCCACGGGTCGCCTGGTGCCGTTCCCGGTGGCCGGCGAACGGGCCGCCGTCGCCGGCCTGCAGTACGCGCGGGACGGCCGCGGCATCTACTACGTCTCGGACGAGGAGTCCGAGTTCGCGCGCCTGCGCCGGCGCGACCCGGCGACCGGCGCCACGACGATCGTCAGCGCCGACGTGCCCTGGAACGTCACCGGGTTCGCGCAGACCCGCGACGGCGCGCGCCTGGCCTACGTCACCAACGAGGACGGCGTCTCCGTCCTGCGCCTCGTGCGCGCGGCCGATCTGGCCCACGAACCGCTGCCGGCGCTGCCGATGGGGCAGGTCGGGGGCCTCGAGTTCTCGCCCGACGGCGGGCAGCTGGCTTTGAGCCTGAACACGGCCACCTCGCCCGCCGACGTGTACGTCCTGGACCTGGCGACCGGCGCCGTCGAGCGCTGGACGCGCAGCGAGGTGGGCGGGCTGGACGCTTCGGCCTTCGCGGCGCCGACCCTCATCCGCTACGCGAGCTTCGACGGCCTCAGCATTCCCGCCTTCTACTATCGCCCGGCCGGCGTGCCCGCGGACCAGCCGCTGCCCGTGGTCATCAGCATCCACGGCGGCCCCGAGTCGCAGGCGTTGCCCGTGTTCAGCCCAGCCTTTCAGTACCTGGTGCGCGAGCTGCAGGTGGCCGTGCTGGTGCCGAACGTGCGCGGATCGTCGGGCTACGGGAAGTCCTGGCTGCAGCTGGACAACGGCCTGCTGCGGAAGGACTCGGTCAAGGACATCGGCGCGCTGCTGGACTGGATCGCCACGCAGCCCGGGCTGGATGCCGGACGCGTGGGCGTCACCGGCGGCAGCTACGGCGGCTACATGGTGCTGGCGGCGATGGTGGACTACGGCGACCGGATCCGCGCCGGGGTCGACATCGTCGGCATCTCCAGCTTCCGCACCTTCCTGGAGAACACGGAGGACTACCGGCGGGACCTGCGCCGCGCCGAGTACGGGGACGAGCGGGATCCGGCGATGCGCGCCTTCCACGAGGAGATCGCGCCGCTGAACAACGCCCACCGGATCACCAGGCCGCTGTTCGTGGCGCAGGGTTACAACGATCCGCGCGTGCCGTGGACCGAGGCCGAGCAGATCGTCAAGGCCGTGCGCGGGGCCGGCGGCGACGTCTGGTTCCTGATGTTCAAGGACGAGGGCCACGGCTTCGCCAAGAAGCCGAATGCCGACTACTTCGGCGCCGCGCAGGTGCTGTTCTGGCGGAAGCACTTGCTTGGCGGATGAGCAGCCCGACGCGGCAGAAGGGACCGTTGGCCATGAAGATCGGATTCGCCGGGCTGGGCCTCATGGGCTCGCCGATGGCCCTGAACCTGCTTCGCGGCGGGCACGAGGTCTCGGTGTGGAACCGCACGGAGGCGGCCTGCGCCTCGCTGGTGGCCGAGGGCGCGCGCCAGGCGGCGTCGCCGGCGGCCCTGGCCTCCGCCTGCGACGTCACGTTCGCCATGCTGGCGGACCCGGCCGCGGCGCTGGCGGTGGCCACGGGGCCGGGGGGCATCGCGGAGGGCCTCGGGGCCGGCCGCGGCTACGTGGACATGTCCACGGTCGACCCCGCGACCGCCGCCGCCGTCGCCGCCGCCGTCACCGCGCGCGGCGGTCGCTTCCTGGAGGCGCCCGTCTCCGGGTCGCGGCAGCCGGCCGAGCAAGGGCGGCTGGTGATCATGGCCGCCGGCGACCGCTCGCTCTACGACGAAGTGACGCCGCTGCTGGACCTGCTCGGCAAGCAACGCCTGTACCTGGGCGAGGTGGGCAACGCCGCGCGGATGAAGCTGGTGGTCAACCAGGTCATGGGCGGGATGATGGTGGCCTTCGCCGAGGGCCTGGCGACGGCGCGGGCGGCGGGCCTGGACCCGGCGCAGCTGCTCGAGGTGCTGGATGCCGGCGCGCTGGCCAACCCCATGTTCCGCGGCAAGGGGCCGCGCATGCTGGCCGGCGACTTCGCCGTCGCGTTCCCGCTCAAGCACATGGCGAAGGACCTGCGACTGGCCAGGGAGCTGGCCGCCGGCCTGGGCCGGGGCCCGACGGGCGGCGCGCTGGCGGCGGAAGCGGCCTTCGCGGCGGCGCTCGGCGACGGCGACGGCGACCTGGACTTCAGCGCGGTCCTGCGCGCGCTGCCCGGTGGCCGGGTCGCCGACAGGCCGGACCTCTAGCCCGGACTGATCCCGGACATTCCGGGCTAGGCTGTCAGCACCCCCGCGATCGCCGCCGTCATCCAAGATGCCAGCGCCCCGCCGATCATCGCCTTGAGCCCCAGCCGCGCCACGTCGGCGCGCCGCTCGGGAGCGATGGTGCCGATGCCGCCGATCTGGATCGCGATCGAGCTGAAGTTCGCGAACCCGCACAGCGCATACGTGGCGATGACGATGCTGCGCGGCGACATCGTGCCGGCGCTCTTGATGTCCGCCAGCTGGATGTAGGCCAGGAACTCGTTGACCGAGATCTTGGTGCCCAGCAGCTCGCCGAACCGCGTGGCCTCGGACCAGGGCACGCCCATGACCCAGGCGAACGGCGAGAAGGCCCAGCCGAGGATCGCGCCCAGCGAGGTGTGCGCGAAGCCCAGCACCCAGTTCACCATCGCCACCAGCGAGATGAACGCCAGCAGCATGGCGCCCACGTTCGCGGCCAGCTTCAGGCCCACGCCCGCGCCCCCGGCCGCGGCATCCAGGACGTTGGCGTACTCCTTCGGGATCTGCAGCGTGACCGAGCCCTGCGTCTGGGAGGCTTCCTTCTCCGGCAGCATGATCTTGGCGATGACCAGCGCCGCCGGCGCCGACATCACGCTGGCCGCCAGCAGGTGCCCCGCGTCGATGCCGAACCTGACGTAGGCCGCCATGACGCCGCCGGCCACGGTGGCGAAGCCGCCCACCATCACGGCCATGATCTCGCTGT
>JAYRFB010000290.1:0-10710 GCA_041908585.1 Candidatus Krumholzibacteriia bacterium | reverse complement strand
TGCCGGCGCCGCCGGCGCTGACCGCGCCGGCGCTGGCGCTGCTGATGGCGCACACCTGGCCGGGAAACGTGCGCGAGCTGGAGAACGCGCTCGACCACGCGCTGGTGCTGGCGCGCGGCGGGCCGCTGGCGCCGGCGCACCTGCCCCCCGAGCTGCGCTCCGGGCCGGGTTCGCGGGGCGTGGCGGGCGAGCGGCGGCCGCCCACCCACAGCCGCCAGGAGCGCGAGTTGATCGAGGCGGCGCTGCAGGCCACGGGCTGGCACCGCACGCGGGCCGCGCGGCGGCTGGGGATCGATCGCAGCACGCTGTGGCGCAAGGTTCGCGAATACGGGCTCGAACCGCAGGAATAGGGGGCAGGCATGGCGATGGGTGGCAGGAAGCTGGCGGGGATCGGCTGCGGGGTCCTGATCGTGGGAGCGGTTGCCGCGGGCGGTGGCCTCACGTGGTACTCGGCGCAACTGTCCCGCGAGTACAAGAAGGTGCAGGCAAGCGAACGGGAACTGTTGGCCGCCACCGTCCCCGCCACCGGGGCCTGGGCACCGCCGCAGGACGGCGTGCCGGCGGCAGCGCGCGTGGAAGTGTTCGCCGGCGTCCGCGAGGAGCTCGCCGAATGGCGGGGCCGCCTGGCCACCGAGGACAACCGGTTCGCGGCGCGGCGCGGCGGCAACTGGTTCCTGCGCGCGGGCGATGCCAGCGACCTGGCCAAGGTCTTGTCCGGCTACTGGCTGGCGCGCAACGAGGCGCTGCGGCGGGCCCGGATGGGGCCGGCCGAATACGAATGGCTCTACGGGCTGGTCTACCACGGCTGGCTGGCACACGACGCCGCGGCCGGGCGGCAGGATTCGGGCGCGACGGACGGGGCAGCCGCTGCCCGCGCCGACGACGGCCGGTTCGAGCGCCGTCGCGCATTGTGGCGGGCGGGCGTCGACACGTCCGCGGCGGCCGTGCTGGAACCCCTGCGGACACGGCTGGAGGCCGGCTGGACCGAGGAAACGAACCCGGTGGAGTTGATCTTCGTGGCGGAGCAGGGAGAGGCCGGAAGCTGAGTCCGGCTGCCGCGCGGCGCGGGAGGGGCCTCAGTCGGCGTCGGGATCGGCCGGTGCCGGCGGCCCGGACGCCGGTGGCGCCGACTCCTGCCCGCCCGGCCGCCTCACGACCGCCTGCCGGAGCAGGAACTCGATCTGCCCGTTGACGCTGCGAAGGTCGGCCGCGGCCCAGCGCCGGATCTCCTCGTAGAGTTCCGGGCTGAGCCGCAGCGGGAATGCCTTCTTCCCGCTCATCTCACTGGTACAGCGTGCCCGTGTTGACCACCGGCTGCGCCGCGTGTTCGCTGCAGAGGACCACCAGCAGGTTGCTGACCATCGTCGCCTTCCGTTCGTCGTCCAGCTGCACCAGCTGGCGTTCGCCCAGCTCCTGGAGCGCCATCTCGACCATGCCGACGGCGCCCTCGACGATCTTCTTGCGCGCGGCCACCACGGCGCTGGCCTGCTGCCGCTGCAGCATCGCGTGGGCGATCTCCGGCGCGTAGGCCAGGTGTGCCAGGCGCGCCTCGAGCACCTTCACGCCGGCCTTGTCCAGACGCTCCTGCAATTCGCGCATGAGGTGCTCGTTGATGTCGTCGGTCGCCCCGCGCAGGCTGACCTCGTTCTCGCCGCCGTCGTAGGCGTAGGCGCTGGCCAGGTGCCGCACCGCCGACTCGCTCTGGACCTTGACGTAGGCCTCGAAGTTGTCGACCTCGAAGAGCGCCTCGGCCGTGTCCTGCACGCGCCAGACTACCACCGCGGCGATCTCGATCGGGTTGCCGACCAGGTCGTTGACCTTCAGCCGTTCGCCGTTGAGGTTCCGCGCCTTCAGCGAGATCCGCAGCTTCGTGTAGAACGGATTGGCGTAGCGCAGGCCCGTCTGGCGCGTCGTGCCCTTGTAGTTGCCGAACAGCAGCAGTGCGACCGCCTGGTTCGGGTTGACCACGAACAGGCCTGCCGCCGTGATGGAGGCGACGAGGAACAGGCCGATGCTGCCCAGCAGCAGCGGGACATTCTTCTGCCGGATGGCGAAGACCAGCGCGACGATCGCGCCGACGAACATGAGCAGGACCAGCAGCAGGACGCCCAGGCCGGGACTCGTGTTCAGCGTGCGTTCCTTGTGCATCGGGTTCCTCCCGGGAGGTTGGGTTCAACGAACGAGCCGTCGAAGCGATATACACATGATATCATGATGGTATTCGACGCCGCAAGCACGTTCCTGCAGCAACCGGCTGCGATCGATGTAATCAGTTGTTCCACATGGACATAAATGAGGGACGCCCCGATCGATGCCGATCGGGGCGTCCGCAGCGTCCCTGCAGGACCTGGTGGGCGGCCCCCGATGGGGCCACCCGTCCGGATCACTTCAGGAGCAGCATCTTGGAGGTCGACGTGCCGCCGGCGCTGCTCAGCCGCGCGTAGTACGCGCCGCTGGACACCTGCCGACCGCTGTCGTCCATGCCGTTCCAGACGACAGTGTGGGTCGCCGCCGCCAGGGTCTCGTCCACCAGCGTCCGCACCAGGCGGCCGGCCACGTCGAAGATCTCCAGCGTGACGTGACCGCGCGCCGGCAGGTCGAACTTGATGTTCGTGGCCGGGTTGAACGGGTTGGGGTAGTTGCCGCGCAGCGACAGGACCGCGGGCACCGCGTCATCGTCCACGCCCGCCACGTACGGCGGCGCGTACACGATCCGCACGCACCACTGCACCAGCGTGCCGACATCGCCACCGGCGTTGTCGGACACGGTCAGGCGCCACGTGCCCTTCATGTCCTGGCCGACGAAGTTGGTCAGCGGGTCGGTCGGCGTCAGCGGGCTGGGGTACCAGCCGATGATGTTGTCCGTGCCGCTGCCCGTGCGGTTGTGCAGGCGCACGACCGTGCCGGCCGGCGAGGTCAGGCTGACCGCCAGGTCACCCTGGTAGGTGTGCGTGATGTTCAGGTACACCTGCACGGAGCCGATGATGCCGCCGGCATCGATGGCCATGTCGCTGGTGATCGTCGCGTTGTCGCTGATCGCCAGGCCCGGCGAGAGGCACTGGTCCAGCTGGTTCGTCGAGTTCAGCGAGAAGTCGACACCGGTGCGCACCTCGCCGCTGACCAGCGTCACCTGGGCGTCCGGCCCAGCCCAGCCCGTCTTCGCGGCGTGCAGGGTGTAGGTGCCGGCGAACAGGCCCGACAGCGTGTAGGAGCCGTCCGCCGCAGTCGTCGTGGTGCCGCCGTTGGGCGTCGCCGTGATCGTGATGCCCGCGTGGTTGGACTGGCCCGCCAGCAGCGCGTGGCCGGTGACCGTGCAGGAGCCGATCTCGGGGGTGGTCAGCCACTGGATCGCGTTCTCGAGCAGCTGGTACCTGCCGGCGGCCGCCGCCAGGTAGTTGAAGCAGAAGAACACCATCTGGCCGCCCTCGGGCGCCGGGTTCGCGTCGTAGGTGATGACGCTGGCGCTGTTGGCGTAGCTCGACCAGGCGAGCGGACGGCCGGTGCCGGCCAGCGGCGTCATGGCATCGCTGTCGCCGTAGCCGCTGTAGGTCAGGCCCAGCGGCACCGCGGCGTTGTTCGGGTTGTTGAGGATGTAGGCCGACGCGTCGTTCACCGTGATGGTGCCCGAGTTGTCGGAGTCCCAGTCGTTCGTGTGCATCACGTTCGTGGCGAAGGCCGCGTCGCCGTACTGGTCATAGCCCAGCTCGCCGCCCTCGAGCAGGATGTGCCCGCCCGCCTGCGCGAACGTCACCAGGCCCGTCTTCAGCGCCGTGTTGGCCAGCGTCGCGGTGTTGTTGCCGCAGGACAGGATGACCAGGTCGTAGTCGTTGAAGGTGGCGGGGTCGGCGGCGGTCGCGTCGACCAGCGTCACCGAGTAGCCCATCTCCTCGAGGTCCAGCAGCATCTGCGCGGCGCTCTTGGCCGGCTGGGCGCTGTAGCCCTCGGCCAGCAGTTCGTCGCCGTGCTTGCCGCCGAACTTGGCGGGGAACTCGCCGCCCTTGGCGCCGTCGTCGATCAGGAGCAGGTCGCCCGCCGTCGGGTCCAGCAGGAACTCCTTGATCGTCTCGGGCTCCTCGATCGTGACGGCGATCGTGACCGGCTTGTGGTGCCAGGCGCGGGCCTGGATGTTGTAGGTGAAGTAGGGCAGCGCCGAGGTCGCGAACGAGCCGTCGGCCGCGCTCGTCGTCTCGGTGAACAGGGCGCCGTTGTCCGTACGGTACACGCGGACCGTGCCCTGGAGCGGCTCGTTGGTGACCGAGTCGTACAGGAAGCCGCCGAACGTGCCGCTCGGGGCCGGGGTCAGCGCGATGTCGTAGGTGTTGGCGCCGTAGTTGATGAACAGGGGCGCCTCGAAGTGCAGGTACCCGAAGTGGTCCACGACCACCGTGTAGTCGTCGACGAGGATGTCCTCGGGAGCCGCCCAGGCGCCGCCGGCGGCGCTGGTCACGGCGAAGACCTCGTTCAGGGACTCGTCGAGCAGCCGGACCGTCACGCCGACCATGGGCGAGCCGCCCGAGGTGACCGTGCCGGTGAGCTGTCCGTAGGCCTCGATGATGTTGAAGTTCTCGGTGTAGACGTCGTAGCCGCTGACGGCGATCGTGCCGGCGACCGCGCCCAGCGCCGTCGGCGTCAGGGCCAGATCGGCGGCCGTCGTCTCCAGCAGCGTGCCGTTCGGCAGCCGCGCGTACAGCGTCGCGCCCGCCTGCCCCACCGTCGCGTGCAGCGTGCCCGGCAGGTTCAGCGCGAAGGCGTCGCTCAGGCCGATGCCCGTGCTGACCGTCAGGTCCGGGGCCGTCAGGTCGGCGGCGTTGACGGTCACCTGCTCGGTGAACAGGCGGTACGTCTCGGCCATGTCCTGGCCGACGATGTCCAGCGTCGGGCCGTAGGCGGCGTTGACGTTGACCACGGCCACGCCCGAGGCGTCGGTCAGCACCGGCGTCGTGGCGTAGTCGAGGCCCTCGGCCCAGACCGAGATGCCCGGCAGCGGCGTGGTGCCGGCGGCATCCATCACCGTGACGGTGATCGCGGTCGGGACGTTCACGTCGATGACCAGCGGGTTGATCGTGACGGTGGCAGGCACGATCACGTTGATGTCGGTGATGTAGGGGATCTTGTTCTGGGCCGTGACCACGAGCTTCATCGGCACGCCGGGCGTGAGCTCACCCAGGTAGTCGATGTCGACGTTGCCCTTGGCGGTGACGGTGCCGGCGCCCATGAGCACGCCGTTCTGGGTCAGGCCGACGTAGCTGCCGGTGGCCGCGCCCACGGTGAGCGAGGTCTGGCCGACGAACACCGTCGCCGGGTGCGAGACGGCGTTGGTCGTTGGGACGATGTAGGGGCTCAGGCTCGGGTCGCCCAGCAGGTTGTAGATATTCCAGTAGTACGTCGTGCGCGACGAGCCGGACTCCATGACGGCCAGGTTGCCGCTGAAGACCAGGGCGTCGTTGGTCACGTACCACAGGTGTTCGGCTTCGCCGGTCTCGTGGAACAGGCCGTCGTAGGCGCCGATGCCGGTGGCCAGGATCGGGTAGCCCGTGCCGTTGATCTGGCTGGAGGCGTGGAAGCCGACGCCCCACCAGTAATCCTCGTCCCAGTAGGTGGAATTGGAGGCGCCGATGTAGCCGACCGCGCCCTTGTTGGCGGCGCGCAGGAACGTCTCGCCGAAGCACTCGGCGTAGTCGTAGGTCGAGGTCAGGCAGCAGTTGCCAACGGCCAGCGTCGGCTTGCCCGCGTTGGTCATGGCGTTGACGTTCGCCTGCGTCATCGACGGGTCGGCCCAGCTGGTCTCGCTGCCGTGCGCCGTGTAGTTGATGTAGGCCACGCCGTCGTTGACGGTCTGGATGATGGCCGCCTCGACCGCGCCGCTGGAGGCGGGGTAGAGGTAGGTGTTGCTGGTGATGCCGTGGGCGGCGTTGAAGTAGTTGTTCGTGCCGTAGAGGATCTGCCCGTTGCCGTGGGTGGCCGCATAGGTGCCGTCCACGCCCGCGATCATCGTCACGCGGTTGAGGTAGCTCGGGTCGGGCATCGTGAACTGGTCGTACATCATCGTCTTGTCGAGCTGGGCCTGCAGCTGCGTCGGGTTCGTCGCGCTGAAGCGCCCGTAGTACATGTCGGGCACCAGGTCGCCGTCGACCGCACAGTAGGGGCGGTCGGACGCGTCGCCGGCTTCCTGGAACGTCGGCAGCTCGGCCACGTCGCCCACGAACAGCACGAAGCTGGGGGCCGGATTCTCCGGGGTGGCGCTGTTGTACAGGCCGTTCAGGTAGGCCTCGATCGACGTCGTGGTCGTGCCCACCGCGGGGGTGCCGGTCACGGCCATGATCATCTTGAAGCCGCGCTGGGTCTTCCAGGTCACGAAGTCCTGCAGCTGGCTGGCGAACGCCGGCGGCGTGACGATGACCATCGTGACCTGGTCCTTGACGCGGTCAGGATAGCTGTCGTGGAAGGCCTTGCTGCCGGCCATTCCGGCGTACAGGTGCTCGAAGAACGGGCTGTAGGTGCGGGCGATCAGGTCGGTGGCCAGCGCCTTGTCGACGTTGTCGAAGCTGACGTCGACGTCCATGCTGGTGATGATCTCGAGCTCGTTCTCGGACGGGAACCAGGTCACGGGCGCGATCTCCAGGCGGGCGATGTCCATCGCGCGCAGGCGGCCCTGCTCGATGATCGTCGCGGTCTCGCGCGAGACGGCCTTCTGCATGTAGACCGACATGTCCTGCACGAACGGCAGGTTGTCCAGGTCCGCGCTCTTGGAGACGCTGTCCTGGGTGGGGAACACCGGGTGCGTGATGCCGTGGTCGGCCAGACGGATGCGCGTCTTCTGCACGTTGCGGAAGCTGACGCGCGCGGTGGCGCCGGCCGGAACCGCGACCAGGCGGTTCATCTGCGGCAGCTCGGGTGCGCCGACCTGCATCGAGCTGTGGAAGCCCGGGATGGCCAGGCGCGTGAAGACGCCGGACTTGGTGGCGACATCCATCGCCTCGAGCTCGCCCACGCTGAGGTGGAAGCTCAGGCCCGCGGCCTTCTCCGAGGTCACGGCCAGCGCCGAGGTTTCGTTGCCCAGCTTGATGGTCGTCGCGCCGGCCGTGACGGCCGACAGCGCCAACAAGGCGAGCATCAGGGACAGCAATCTCCTGCGCAGCATGTTGGGTACTCCCCTATGGAACTCGATTCCCCACAGGCCGGACGGCGCGGGGCGCACGAACGTGCGCGGCGTGCCGCTGAACGCCACCGTCCGGGCCCGGCCTGTGCGTGCCCGAACTCCTTGAGGTTAGCACGTCCTGCAACTGCAAAGAAAGAATCAATGGCGCGATTTTTGACTTATTGTGTCACGTTCCCGCCACACATCGCTTGATTGCGGAAATATGAACACCAAGGAAAAAAAGAGGTTAAGAGTCAGCATTCGGGATCGTTCCGCCATGATTCGTCTTGACGGTGGCACGGCTGTCACCCCGGCGTCGTTTGGCTTTTTGTCATGACCCAGCGCCCCCGTGGTGTTATGATGGGCCGGCACATCCGGCGGCAGGATCGGGGTCCTGCCGCGCGCGACCGGGCAGGAGCCTGCCCGGCCCAGCGGGACTGCGCACCCCGGCGAGTTAGGGGCGAGTGATGATCCGGATCCTTCTGGCCTTCGGCGTCCTGCTGGCCATGGCCGCACCCGCTGCGGCCGCGACGTCGTTCACGTTCACCGCAGACGACCAGGGTGCCGTGACCGGGCTGGCCGTGCTCACCCGGTTCACGACCACCATCCGCAACACCGGCACCACGGCTGACACCTACACGGTCTCCGTGGCCAAGGACATGCCCGCGACCTGGTCCTGTTCGTTGTGCGAGGGCCAGATCTGCTACCCACCCTGGCTGACGCAGATCTCCGTCTCCCTGCAGCCCGGGCAGGAGACCTACGTCGACGTGGACCTGACGCCGGTGGCCGACGAGGGCTCGGGCGTGGCCCAGGTGACCGTGGCCAGCCAGGCTGTCCCGTCCCTCACGGTGTCCCGCTCCTTCCGCGTCATCAGCACCGGCGTCCAGGTGCTGCTCGTCGACGGTGACTGCGGCCAGCAGCTGGAGGACTACTACACGCCGTCGCTGGCAGCCGGCGACGTGACCTGGGCCCGCTGGCCGCGCGACGAGGCGGGCGCGCTGACGTCGCCCGAGCTCGACAGCTTCACCGCCATCCTGTGGTACGCCAGCGGCATGGCGCCCGGCCTGGACGATACCGACCGCTCGGCGCTCGCCTACTATGTCCAGCACGGGGGCACGCTGCTGCTGGCCGGGCAGGACCTGGCCTGGCAGATGGGGGACCCGGCCAGCCCGTGGTACTCGCCGCAGGCCGCCTCCTGGCTGCAGGTCGTGCTGGGCGCGACCCATGCCGGGCCCGCCACGGCGGTGACCGAGGTGGCATCGCTGCCTGGCGCGCCGTTCGCCTGCTGGGGCACGCTCAACGGAGCGGGCGGTGCCGGCAACAGCACCAGCCCGGACGCCCTCCAGACGTCGGGTTCCGGGATCCTGGCGCACCACTACCGCAACGGCCAGTGGGCGGCGGTGACCAACACCTGGGGCGCGGGCCATACGCTCCTGTGCGGCTACGCGCTGGAGTCGCTGGCCACCTCCGAGCGGGGCATCCTCATCGACGGCTTCCTGGACTGGGCGCTGGGCCGGCCCAGCGGCGTGCCCGGCGGCGACCTGCCGCTGGCGGGCGCCGTGCGCGCGGCCCCGAACCCGTTCAACCCGTCGACGACGCTGCGCTTCGAGGTCGCTGCGGCCGGCGCCGTCACCGTCGAGGTGTGCGACCTGAGGGGCCGCGTCGTGCGCACCCTGGCCGACCGCGTGATGGCGGCCGGCCCGGCGCAGGTGGCGTGGGACGGCCGCGACGACCGCGGCGCCGCGCTGCCGTCGGGGATCTACCTGGCGCGCGTGAACGCGGGCGGGGCCGGCAGCACGACCAAGCTGGTCCTGGCGAAGTGAACCCGAGCGCGCGCGGCCACGCCGCGCGGACCGGAGCAGGCTCGATGCATGTCCGCAGGATCCTGGGCGCGGCCTCGGCGCTGCTGCGGGCGGCCGCGACGGCGGGCGCCGCGCCCCCGACGCCGGCCTGGACGCAGCGCCACGACGGCGGCGGCCAGTTCAACGACGACGGCTGGTGCGCCGTCACCGACCCCTCGGGCCACGTCGTCGTCGCGGGCGAGTCCGCCGATGGCATCGGCGGCGTCGACCTTTGCCTGCGCAAGCTCGACCGCCTGGACGGCCACCAGATCTGGCAGGCGCGGTACCAGGGCTATGACGGCAAGGACGTCACCGTCGCCGACATCACCTGGGACACGGCGGGCCAGCTGCTGGTCGCGGGCTACATCCGCGGCTGCGTGGGCTGAGGCCAGGGTGACGACGTCGTCGTCCTGAAGGTCGACGGCGCGACCGGAGAGGTTCTCTGGTCCCGGCTCTACCAGGGTGCAGCGGGTCTTGACGAGGCGGTCCTCGCCGTGGCCTGCGACGAGGCCGGCGACGTCTACGCCGCCGGACGGGTCACGGTGTCCGGGCAGGGCATGCAGATGCTGGCGATGAAGCTGCGCGGCAGCGACGGCGTCATCGAGTGGATGGAGAGCCGCGGCGGCACGGCCGGCGGCGACGACATCGCCTGGGACGTCGTGGTCGGGCCCGACGGCAACCCGGTGTTCAGCGGCCATACGCTCGAGGCGGGGAACGTGGCCCGTTGCCTGACGCGCAAGCTGGCGGCTGCCGACGGCGACGTGGTCTGGGAGGCGACCCTGGCCGGGGCGCTCAACGACGTGGTGTCCCGCAGCGCCTGGCTGGCGGTGGCGCCCGGCGGCGACGTCCTCATGGTCCAGCGTGGCTACGGCAGCAACGGCTACGATGTGCTGCTGGCGCGCTACGCGGCGGCCACCGGCAGCCAGGCCTGGAGCGCGCGCTACGATGGGCCCACCCACGGCGGCGACGACCCGCGCGCCATGGCCCTCACGGCCGGCGGCGACCTTCTGGTGGCCGGCGTCCAGGACACCTGGTGGAACTACAACTACCTGACCCTGAAGTTCAGCGGCGCCACCGGCGGCCTGCTGTGGACCGCCCCGCCCTACAACGGTCCGCCCGGCTGGTACGACGTGGCCACGACCGTGTGTGAAGGGCCCGGCGGCCTGGCCGTCACCAGCGGCCTGAGCGACGGTACGGGCACGAGCTGGGACATCGCCACCGTGGGCTATGACGGCGCCACCGGCGCGCAGCAATGGGTGCTGCGTCACGACGGCCCGGCCAGCCAGAGCGACGAGGCGCGCGCGGTCGTCGTCGGCGCCGGCCGCCTGTTCGTGACCGGCTACGCCTATGCGACAGACACGGGCAAGGACTGGGTGACCCTGGCCTACGACCTGGGCCTGACCAGCGGCGCCCCGCTGCCGCCGCTCGCGGCGGCCCTGGCCGCCCCCTGGCCCAACCCGTTCAACCCGTCCGTGAACGTGGCCTTCGACCTGCCGTCCCCGGCATCCGTGCGCGTGTCGATCCACGCCCTGGACGGCGCCCTGGTCCGCGTCCTGCACGACGGCGCCGCCGCCGCCGGCCGCACCACCCTGCGCTGGGACGGCCGCGACGCCTCCGGCCGCTCCGTCGCGACAGGCACCTACGCCGTCCGCCTGACCACTGGTTCATCGAAAGAGGTGCGCCTCATCACGCTCCTGAAGTGAAGGAAGCCTGATCCAAGTCGCGAAGTGT
>JAYRFB010000289.1:0-25396 GCA_041908585.1 Candidatus Krumholzibacteriia bacterium | reverse complement strand
GCGCGCCGCCACCTGGCCCGCCTTCGGCAAGAGCCTCGGCGCGCACCTGTTCGAGAACCTGCGCAGCAACGTCGTGGTCTGCGACGCGCTCAAGTCGGTCTCGAATCCGGGCGAGGCCGAGGGCGACTTCCGCGCCCGCCTCGGACTGCAGCTGCGCGAGAAGCGCGACGCCGCGGTCGAGGCCCTGCGTCGCTCCCTCGCGCCCAAGCTGCAGACGCTGCAGGATCGCATCGCGCGCGCCGAGGATCGCCTCGCGCGCGAACAGGACCAGCAGCCAGCCGGCGGCGGCCAGCCCGGCCAGCAGCAGCAGCGCGGCCGCGGCGGGGACGGCCACCACCACCGCACGCGAGCGCCGTGCCACGTGCCGCGGCCGATCGAGCCACGCCTCCAGCAGCCGCCGGTTGCGCGCGTGCGCCGGGAACAGGAAGTCCGCCACGTCGCCCACGGCCGGCACCAGGCCCAGCAGCAGGTCCGCGGCCACGTTGGCCACCATCCGCGCCAGCACCGCCGCCGGCGCGCCCACGCGCCAGGCCGTCCAGACACCGTAGAGCCCGAAGGCGGCGCCGACCACGTCGCCCGCCACCGGCACCAGGCCCACCAGCGCGTCGGCCCCGAAGCGCAACCGCGTCCCGGGCACGCGCCACGCGGTGTCGAAGACGTCCGCCAGCCGGCGGAAGCGGCGCAGCGCCGCTTCCTGCCGCGGGTCCAGGAGCACCGGCCCGTCCATCAGTGGCGGTCGCAGCAGCCGGCGCAGGTCGCCCCGTCCTCGGCCGCCTTGCGCATGATCGCCTCGACGGCCAGCGGCGTGGACACGCCGGCCTGGAGCTCCTCGAAGAAGTACGTCGGTCCCGGCCTCGTCACCGGCGCCACCTGCGCCAGCGTCGCTGAATCGTACAGGCGACCGTTGAGCATCACCATCGCCAGGGACTCGCTGCGACGGATGTCGCCGGTCGGATCCTCGCGGAACAGCAGCAGGTCCGCCAGCTTGCCCGCGCGCAGCGAGCCGATGTCGCCGTCCAGGCCCAGCTGGGAAGCGCCGTCGATGGTCGCCGCCCGCAGCGCCTCGTGCGGCGTCAGGCCGCCCTGCGCCAGCATCCACAGCTCCCAGTGGGGACCGATGCCCGCCATCTGCCCATGGGCGCCGAGCCCCGGCCCGCTCGCCCGCCCCGTGTGGGCGATGACGCCGGCCGACTTCGCCGCCAGCACGTCGCGCGCCAGCCGGGCCTCCTCGAAGTGGTTCCACTCCTCGTCGGGCGCGTCGAACGGCCGCCGCGAACGCGGGTCCAGCACGTAGCGCGGCACGAACCGCGCCAGATGCTCGTTCGCCCAGACCTGCGTCTTGGCGTACCAGTAGTTCTCGCCGCCGATGCCGCCGTAGGCCACGACCAGCGTCGGTGTATAGCCCACGTCGCTGTCGCCCCACATCTGCTTCACGTCGTCGTAGATGCGCGCCACCGGCAGCGTGTGCTCGACCGTGGTGTGGCCGTCGACCACCATCGTCAGGTTGTGCTGGAAGAGCGCGCCGCCCTCCGGCACCACCATCAGGCCAAGGCGGCGCGCGGCCTCCAGGACCATCTGGCGCTGGTCGCGCCGCGGCTGGTTGTAGCTCTTGACGCTGATCGCGCCCACGGCCTTCATGCGCCCGAGATGGAAGAGCGCGTCGTCCAGCGACTCGATCTCCGCCTTGTACGAACCCTGCGCGCCATAGAGGATCGTGCCGGTCGAGAAGATGCGCGGCGCGGTGACCAGGCCGGCCTTCTGCATCTCGCTCGCCGCGAAGACCGTCGGCGTGTCGTTGCTCGGGTCGTGGATCGTGGTCACGCCGAACGCCAGGTTGGCCTGCGCGCTCCAGTTGTCCTGCGGGATGAACCCGTTCTCGCCCTGGGCGCCATGCGCGTGCACGTCGACCAGGCCCGGCGTGACCGTGCCGCCCTGGCCGTCGATGACCGTCGCACCGGCGGGGATGGCCACGGCCCCCTCGGGACCCACGGCCGCGATGCGGTTGCCGCGCACGACCACGACGCCCCGCTCGATGACCTCCAGCCCGCGCGTCCGCGGGTCGCGCGCGCCGGTCTCGCCGCCGGCGCTCTCCATCGTCAGCACCTTGACGTTGCGGATCGCGATCACGCTCTCCGAGCCGTCGGCGCGCAGCGGCCGGTCGGCCGCAACGGGCAGGTGGATCGTGGCGATCGCAGGCTCCGTCGCGCCACCCGTCACGGCGATGGTCGCCAGGTCCGGCCCCAGGCTCCAGCGCAGCGAGCGGCCGTCGCCCGCCCAGTGCAGGTAGGCGCCCGCCGCCGCCCCCAGTTTCGTGATCGGCAGGTTCGTGCCGTTCGGCGCCACGGCCACGGGCTTGCCGGCATCGACGAACGGCGCCGTCCACACGCGATGCCGCTCGACGAAGGCGATGCGGCCGCCGTCCGGGCTGACCCGCATCTCGGTGGCCCAGTCGCTGGTGTAGTGCGTGCGCTCGCCCTCGCCCGGCGTCGCCCCGGCCAGCGGCACGCTCACCAGCGACACGCCGTCGCTGTCCTTGCCGCCGTCGCGCGTCACCAGGAACACGCGGTCGCCCGCGGCCCCGAAATGGGGCGACTCCCCTCGCGTGGCGATCCGGCGCGGCGACGTCCGCGCCTTGTCGCCGGGCCGGCCTGCGGCGACCGCGTACACGCCCTGCTCCTGCCCCCACAGCGGGCTCGTCAGGTAACCGCCTCCGGTCCTGACGTAGACGATCGTGCCGCCATCGGGGCTGAACACCGGGTCCAGGTAGTGGCCCGGCTCGCTCGTCACGGTCCGCGACTCGCCGCCGCCGGCCGCGACCACGCGCACGCTGGCGAGGCGCCGGTCGTTCCAGGCCACATAGGTGACCTGCTTCCCGTCGCGTGACCACGACGGGAAGTGCTCGAACTCGTCGGTCGCCCGCGTCAGCAGCCGCGGCTCACCGACGGTGCGCCCGTCGAAGGCGGCCAGGTAGAGGCGGCCGAGCGCCTGGAACACCACGCGGTCGCCCTGGGGCGAGACGGACGCGTCCCGGATCATGCGTGCCTCGAATCGCGCAGGCGCCACGTCGACCGGGAAGCGCACGGCGTTCGCCAGGCTTCGCGTGCCCCGGACACGGAACGGGACCTCCGCAGCCTGCCCGGTCGCCGCGTCGACACGCCGGATCTTCCCCTGCGCCCAGAACACGAGCGACTTGCCGTCCGGCGTCCAGGCCAGCGCGGGGTACACCCCGTGCACGGCCCAGGTCTCCTGGTGGTCGCGCTCGAGCGGCGCGTAGACGGCGCGGGCCCGGCCGCTGGCCAGGTCCATCACGAACAGCGTCGAGACGTGTCGCACGCGGCGCACGAACGCCAGCGACTTCCCGTCCGGCGACGGCACCGGCCGGCAGGCGCCGCCGGGTCCGGCCACCACGCGCTCGGTCTCCTGCGTCCGCAGGTCCAGGCGGTCGATCGCGTAGATGCCCTTGTTGCCGTCCTTGTCGTACTCGAAATTCGCGCCCGGCGTGGCATCCAGGCTGTAGTAGAGATAGCGCCCGTCGCGCGAGATCACCGGCTCGCCGGTGTCCTTCTGCTCGCTCTGCTTCGCGGTCAGCTGCACGCCGTCGGTCTTCCCGCCGGCATGCCACATCCACATCTCGCCGGCGCCCAGGCTGCGCCGCGCGGTGAAATGCTTGCGCGCGACGATGAACTGCGAGTCGGGCGTCCACGCCGGCTGCGTCACCAGCCGGAACGACTCCCTGGTGACCTGCCGGACGTCGCTCCCGTCCGGGCGCATGACCCAGATGTTGTCGCCGCCCTTGCCACCCTCGCCGGTCCGGTCGCTGGTGAAGGCGATCCACTGCCCGTCCGGGCTGAAGCGCGGCTGCATGTCCCATTGCCGGCCCGCCGACAGGCAGGTCACGCGCGAGCCGTCGGCCGAGCCCTCGATCGGCATCGTGTAGATGTCGCCCAGCAGGTCGAAGACGACGGTCCGGCCATCCGGCGAGACGTCGACCGACTGCCAGGTGCCCTGGTCGACATCGATGGGCACCTCGCGCCAGCCCCAGCCGCCGGCGCTGCCGTCGCTGGGCGGCGCGGCGACGTCCCACGCCGGCTTCGTCGCGGCGCTCGAGTCGGCGCCGGTCGTGACGGTGGCGGCTGCCGGGCCGGTCGCCGCGGCACCCGCCGCCAGGATGATCGTGACCAGGGCCACGCCGTTGGGGATCACGCGCATGGAAAGCCTCCGCGGGTTGACGGGTCGGCAGGGGAAGATAGGCGGACGGCGGCGGGACGCCACCGTCGCGCCCCGGCGGCTGCTAGCGGGTGGCAAGGGCGTCCACCAGGGCCCGCAGGCGGCGGACGTCGTCCCAGGTGTCGCGCTTCCAGCCCGGGTTGCGCAGCAGCGCCGCCGGGTGAAAGGTCACCGTCACCGGGATGCCGGCGTAGAAGTGCACGGCCTGCCGCAGCCGCCCCAGCGAGGCGTCGGTGCCCAGCAGCGTCTGCCCGGCGATCCGGCCCAGGCAGCAGATCGCGCGCGGCCGCAGGATCGCCAGCTGGCGCCGCAGGTGCGGCTCGCACTGCTCCACCTCGGCGGGCAGCGGGTCGCGGTTGTTCGGCGGCCGGCACTTGAGGATGTTGCAGATGTAGACGTCCTCTCGCGCGTAGCCGATGGCGCCGAGGATCTTCGTCAGCAGCTGGCCGCTGCGCCCGACGAACGGCTCGCCCTGGAGGTCCTCGTCCTGGCCCGGCGCCTCGCCGATGAAGACCAGGTCCGCGTCCGGGTTGCCCGCGCCGAACACGGTGTGGGTGCGGGCGCGGTGCAGCTCGCATTTCGCGCAGGGCAGCACCTCGGCGCAGAGGGCGGCCAGCGCGGCCGCCTTGTCGCCGCCGTGCGCGGCCAGGAGCGGATCCTGTGGCAGCGTGCCGCCCGGCGGCACGCCCTCGCGGTCGATCAGGGCCAGCGTCTCGGCGACGAAGGCGGCGCAGGCGGCCGCGAAGGCGGGATCGGTCGCGGCCGCCGGTTCCGGGGCGACCGCCGGGGACGGCGCAACGACGGCCGGCGGCGCGGCGATCACCGGCGCCGGCGCCGTGGTGTTCACCGGCTCCGGTGCCGCGGCACCGTCGTCCAGGAACCAGGCCGGCGCACGGTGCTCGTTCTGGCGGATCCAGGCCAGCAGGTCGGCCGCGACCGCCGCGCGCGTGTCGCTCGCGTCGCTCACGCCCCGCCCTCGCCGGTCGCGGCGGCCAGCTGCGCCAGCAGCGCCGTGGCCAGGGCTTCCTTGGGGCACGAGCCGCTGCGCCACAGCTCGCCGCCCGGGCCCAGCAGCACGACCTCGTGCGCGACGTCGCCGAATCCCGAACCCGCGGCGGTCGGGTTGTTGGCGACGATGAAGTCCAGGCCCTTCGCGCGCAGCTTGCCCAGCGCGTGGGCCACGACGTCCTCGGTCTCCAGCGCGAAGCCGACGACCTTCACGCCGGTGGCGCGGTGGCGCGGCACGATCTCGCCCAGGATGTCCGGGTTGCGCACCAGCTGCAGCGCCCAGGTGGTCCCCAGCACGTCCTTCTTGAGCTTGCCGGGCGCCGGCTCGGCCGGCGTGAAGTCGGCCACGGCCGCGCACATCACCAGCCAGTCGGCTCCGGCGGCCAGCGCGGCATCGACGGCGTCGGCCATCTGTCGTCCGGTCTCGACCTCGACCAGGCCGGCCAGGCCGCGCGGCGGCATCAGGGCCACCGGCCCGGTGACCAGCGTCACCTCGGCGCCGGCGCGCGCGGCGGCCCCGGCCAGCGCATATCCCATGGCCCCGGTGCTGCGGTTGGCCACGTAGCGCACCGGGTCGATCGGCTCGCGCGTCGGGCCCGCCGCCACCAGCACGCGCCGCCCGGCCCAGGCGCCGGGCGCCGTCGCCGGGGCAGGCGCGGCGGGCGCGACGGGCGCGCCGCCGTCGTCGCGGGCCCGCACCGGCAGCGTGAGCGCCAGGCGCCGCACCTCCGCCAGGATCTCCTCGGGCTCCGACATCCGTCCCTCGTCGGTGGTGCCGCAGGCGAGGAAGCCCTCGCCGGGACCCACGAAGCGCACGCCGCGCTCCTGCAGCGTGCGACGGACCGCGCGCGTCGCCGGGTGCCGCCACATGTTGTCATTCATCGCCGGGGCCATCACGACCGGGCCCGGGAACGCCAGCAGCAGCGTCGCGACCATGTTGTCGGCCAGCCCGCCGGCGGCCTTGGCCATCGTGTTGGCCGTGGCCGGCGCCACCACGGCGAGGTCGGCCCAGCGCGCGTACTGGATGTGGTCCAGCGCCGCGGTCCCACGTTCGCCCCAGAGGTCGAGTGCCACCGGCGCGCCGGTCAGCACCTCGAACGTCATCGGGCTGACGAAGCGGGTGGCCGCATCGGTCATCGCACAGCGCACGGAAAAGCCCGCCTGCACGAGCAGGCGGGCCAGGTAGCAGCTCTTGTAGGCGGCGATGCCGCCGGTCACCAGCAGCAGGACACGGGTGTCGCTGCCGGTTGCGCCGGCCATGGTCTAGACCTCGACCTCGGCTTCCTTCTCGAGGCGCGCCAGGCGCGCGCGTTCCTTGGCGTCGAAATGCTCGACCTTGCCGTCCATCAGGCGCTGCACGGCGATCGTCGTGATCTTGCCCGGCAACGCCACGTTGAACATGCGGGCGCGCTCGTTGAGGCGGCGCGCCTCCATGGCGGCCACCTTGATGGCGGCGAACTTGTTGGGGATGATCTGGGTGACCTTCTGACGCGGAATGTAGGTCATAAACCCTGTCCTCACGGCTGGGGTTCCGGTCTTCCGCCGGCGCGCCCGAAGGGCAGACCAGAATGGCAGACCAAGGCGCGGCGTTCCGGGCGGACGACAAGCGTTAAAAGATAGCAAACGAGGGTCATCCGGCAAGAGCCATCACCACAGGGCGGCACCCACCAACCATAAAGCGATGCCTGTCATCGAGTTACGGAATCTCCTGCCGGCGGTACGGCCCGCTCCAGACGATAGATCCGCGTGGACCCGCCGGGTTCCGCCCACGCCGGGGGGAACCAGCCCGGCTCCGTGCGGGCGACGGTATCGACAGTCCGGGCCCGGTCGGCCGCTCCCGGCAGGGCCCCGCCGGGGGGGCCGACCACCAGCCAGCCGGCCCCGTATCGCGCGGCCCGCCGCCGCAGCGCCGGGGCGGTGAGCGTGTCACCGCAGCCGATCGCCGGCAGTCGCAGGTGCACGTGCCGCGCGAGCGGGTCGGTCGTCATCACGACCGCATCCGGCCCGGCGTGGACCCGCAGCCAGCCGGCGCCCGCGCCCGGATCGGCCCAGGCTTCCGCGCCGGCTCCGGCAGCCGCCCGCAGCGGCCGCGCCACGCGCCAGGCGTTGTGGCCCAGCGATCCCAGCAGCAGCAGCGCCGTCGCGGCCGCCAGCCAGCGCCGCTCCCGTCCCGGCACGCGGCCGCGCGCCAACGCCAGCACGCCGCCCAGCACCAGCGCGTAGAGCAGCGGCATCATCGGCAGCAGCAGGCGGGACTGCACGCCCGAGGGCCAGCCGTCGAAGTTCAGCAGCGCGAGCGTGAGCAGACCCAGGTACAGCAACCAGAGCCGCGAGCGGTCCCTCGTGCGCGGGTCGCGGCGCTGCGCCCGCCAACCCATCGCCGCCAGCCCCAGCAGCGCCGCGCCGGCGCCGTACTGCGCCGCGGCGAGCAGGCCGCCCGCTCCCTGCGCCTCGCCCCACCGCCGCAGCGGGGCGCCGAACCAGGGCCAGAGCGCGACCGGCAGCTCCCGCAGGTAGCCCGCGGCGTTCGCGGCAACGAAGGCCGCCCGCGCGCCGGGCCCGTCGCTGTGCCCGAGGAGCTGGGCCTGGTACGCGGCGGTGAAGGCGCCACCGCTGGACCAGCCGGGCAGCAGCAGCACCGCCTGCGTGAGCCCCAGCGGCACCGCCAGCACCAGCAGGTGCCGCCACTTCCGGCCGGCGGCCAGGTCGAGCGCCATGGCCAGCAGCAGCGCCAGCCCCACGCTGCGCACCAGCAGCGCCAGTCCTGCCAGCAGCGCCAGAAGCAGCGTGCGGCCCGGCGCCGGCCGCGTTGCCCGCCGCCAGGATTCGAAAAGCAGCAACGCCGCCAGCGACAGCGCCGTGTAGGGAAGGTCGCTGAGCACGCGCCCGGCCCAACCCACCACCCAGGGGTTCAGCAGCACCAGCGCCGGCAGGACGACCCGCGCGACGACAGCCTCGCCGTCAGGCCCGCCGGCGATACCGGGCACTTCCAGGCGGCGGCAGAGCGGCAGCAGCAGCAGCCCCGCCAGCAGCGGCACCGCCTTGAGCGCCGCCAGCGAGTCGGGTCGCGCCAGCGCCAGCGGCGCCAACAGCAGCGGGAAGCCCGGCGGGAAGATGCCGGGGTTGGCGGCCGGCGCGTCCGGCCCTACCTGCAGCACCGGCCCGCGTCCCTCGGCCAGCGAGCGCGCCGTCTCCACGTACACGGCGTCGTCGGTCATCGCGCCGACCGGCGCCTCGTCGAAGCGCAGCGAGACCAGCAGCGCGAACGCCGCCACGACCGCGACCGTCGCTGCGCGCGGGGCGTCCAGACGCGGGAATCTCGGGGACAGCGGCATGGCGGGAACGCGTCCGTCGGTTGCAGGGTCGCGGGGGGGGCCAGGCGATTCAATCACGGGCCGCGGCCGGCAGGCCAGCGGAATCGCGCTCAGGCGCGGCGCCCGCGGCTGTCCAGGCCCAGCAGCTGCAGTGCCAGCGCCGGCTGCCGCTGCGCCTGGGCCAGCACCGCCACGGCCATCTGCTGCAGGATCTGCGCGCTGGTCAGTTCGCTGATCTCGGCGGCGTAGTCCACCTCGCGGATGCGGCTGTCGGCCGCCGCGAGGTTCTCCTGCTGGTTCTGCATCAGCCTGATCGCCGATTCCAGGCGGTTCTGCGAGGCGCCGAATGACGCGCGGCCGCTGCTGACCTGCTGGATCGCCGCCCGGATGGCCGTCAGCGGCTGCTCGGCCCAGGAACCGGGATCCCCGGCCAGGGTGAGCGTGTCCAGGCCCAGGGCCGCCGACGTGAAGGAGCTGCCCAGGCCCAGGGTGATGCTGCCCGCGCTGCCGCTGCCCAGCTCGATCCGCGTGTCGCCGCCGGTTCCGTCCAGCAGGTTGCGTCCATTGAAATCGATGCTGGCGGCGACACGGTCGATCTCCTCGACCAGCGCCTGGAACTCGTCGTCGAGGTAACCGCGCTGCTCGTCGGTGACCGTGCCGGTCATCGCCTGCTCGGCCAGCTCGGTCATCCTGACCAGGAGGTCCGCCACCGAGGCCAGCCCGCCGTCCGCGATCTGGAGCAGGGAGATGCCGTCACCGGCGTTGCGCTCGCCCACCTGCAGGGCGCGGATCTGCGCGCGCAGGCGCTCGCTCATCGCCAGCCCGGCGGGATCGTCGGCGGCGCGGTTGATGCGCAGGCCGCTGCTGAGCCGCTCGAGCGAGCGGTTCACGCGGAGCGTGGCGTTGGCCAGGTGCCGCTGGGCGGACATCGCCGCCACATTGGTCGTGATGCGCAGGCCCATCAGCGCGATCCCTTCCCTGGATGCACAGGCGGGGTCCTTCCCGCCATCATCGTTATCGGCCGCAGGGCGCCGCGACTGAAGGGGCGATGGGCTCAGGCCAGGTCGAACAGGAGGAACTCCGCCCCGTCGCGCCCGGTGATGACCAATCGCTCCTCGTCGCTGGCGGCGGCGCCGTCCCCCGCGGCCAGGGACAGGCCGTTCAGGTCCAGGCTGCCGTCGACCACCTGCAGCCAGGTATGCCGGCCGGGGGCCGGTTCATGGGTCACGGCCTGGCCCGCCGTCAGGATGCAGGCGTGGATCCGCGCGTCCTGCCCGATGCGCAGCGCCCCGTCCTGTCCCTGCGGATCCACGATCAGCCGCAGCCGACCCCGCTTGTCCCCGGCGGGGAAGTGCCGCTCCTCGTAGCCGGGCTCTGCTCCCTCGCGCTGCGGCAGCAGCCAGATCTGCAGCAGGCGGAGGTCGCTGTCCGCCGCGTGGTTGAACTCGCTGTGGCGCACTCCGTGTCCGGCGCTCATGCGCTGCACGTCTCCCGGGCGCAGCACCGAGCCGGTGCCCAGGCTGTCGCGATGCTCCAGCTCTCCCTCCACGACATAGGTGACGATCTCCATGTCGCGATGGCCGTGCTGCCCGAAGCCCCCGCCGGCCCGGATGATGTCGTCGTTGATCACGCGCAGCGCGCGGAAGCCCATGTGGGCCGGGTCGTGGTAGCCGGCGAACGAGAAGGTGTGCCAGGTGCTCAGCCAGCCATGGTCGGCATGGCCGCGCTCGCGGGCGGGACGGTGGCGGATCATGGGCAGCCTCCCGGTTGGGGTTGCGCCCATGATAGTTGTTTCAACAAGTACTCGCCAGTCTGCCCCCGTCCGCCCGCCTGGAATGCCGAAGGGGCGCCGGACGGGCGCCCCTTCGCACGATCGCGCCCCCACACTGGGAAGGGCGCCTGTCCGGCGTCGCTGCCTAGAAGCGCAGGCCCATGTGCAGGCCCAGCGAGTTGGCGTCGCTGATGGCATTGAAGCGGCCCTCGAAGAACATCTTGGGCGTGGCGTTGAGGCCGGCGCCGAGGGTGATGGCAACTTCGCTGTCGCTGTCGTCGAGGTCCGGGAAATCGGGATCCTCGTAGTCGATCTCGGCGGAGGCGAACGCCATCCCGATGCCGCCCAGCAGGTACGCCGACGAGTTGTTCAGGTGGTAGTGCCCCATCGCCATGACGGGAATCATGCTCCAGCTGACATCCGCGCCCTCGAGGTCCTCGGTCGCGAACATGAGGTAGGAAGCCTCGATCCCGAAGGCGGTCGTCTCGTTGTGCTTGAGGATCATGCCGAAGCCGGGCCCGAAGCCCAGGTTGACGAAGTCGCTCCAGTCACCGGACGGGAAGAGGGCCTGGACCTGGCCGTAGTACTTCGTGGCGTCGTAGTCGACGTCGACCGCCAGCGCCGGCGCGGCGGCAAGGCTGGCGAGCAGGGCGATAGCCATGAACTTGCGCATGGTACTCTCCTTGGCGAACGGTTGGCTGGTCGCCGGGCGCGTTGCGCGCTGCCCGGCGGCCGCACTTGCGGGGGGCGCCCTCCGGGCGCCGCCGTGACCGCAGCATGCTAGCGCATCCGGCGGCAAACGCAACTGCGGGCCTTCCTCATCCTCACCAGCGGAACGCGGCCGCGGCCACCCGCCCGCGCAGTTCGGCCAGCAACGTGGCGGCCTGCGCTCCGTCCAGCAGCGGCATCGACAGCCGGTGGGCCCCGCCACCCGCGGTGTCGGCCGCCACCGTCGCCATGGCCCAGCGACGGTCGAAGGGCGACGCGTCGCGCGTGACGGTCTGCACCTTGGCATAGCGGGCCAGGCTGGTCTGCCGGCACCACCAGCCCCCGCGCACGGCGACGTGGGCCGGCAGCAGCGCGCAGCCCAGCGAGCGGGCGCGCCGGCCCCCGGCGAACCAGCACAGCGCCGCCAGGGGCAACACCGCCGCCAGGGCCACGGGCCGCAGCGCCGGGACGATCGCCAGCAGCACGAACCCGGCCGCCAGCCAGCGCAAGGAGGCGCGCCGCAGCCGCCACGCCGCGCGCGGCGCCGCCGGGAGCCAGTCGATCGTCGACAGCGCGACTTCCGGGTGGACCTCCGCGACCAGCGCGTCGACCTGCCCCGCCGGCAGCGACGGCGCCAGCCACTCGCGGCCCGACGTGGCCTGCCTGTCGCCGCCGGCCGTCTGCACGCGCACCTCGACGCGGCCCAGCATCCGCATCAGGACCGGCTGCCTGACGGTCACCAGCTGGACGCGCGCCAGGGGGATCGTGGCGTTGACGCGCGTGAACAGCCCGCGGGTGGTCCGCAGCTCGTCGCCCTCCCGCACCAGCGTGAAGTTGTAGAGCTGCACCAGCGTCCAGCCCACCGACAGCAGGCGGATGGCCGCCAGCAGGCAGGCGGCGCCGACGACGAGCAACGCCAGCGCCGCCGGCGTCGGGTCGTTGAGCAGGCGGCCCTCCGACCACAGCCCGGACAGCCAGGCCTGGACCAGGTCCGTCGGGCGGCCGAAGCCGTCGTCGAACAGGTTGGCTTCCCACAGCGCACCCAGCGCGGCGCCCAGGACGACGCCGCCGCGGTTCTGCGTCAGGCCCAGCACCACGAGGTCGCGCAGTCCCACGCGGACGAGCACGCGCGGCGCGGCGCCGCCGTCCGTCGCCGTCGCGTCCGTCGCCGCCGCGTCCGTGGTCCCGCCGGCACTGTCGGCCCTCGCGGCGGGCCCTTGGGCCGTGGCCGCGCCGGCAGCGGCCGCCTTCCGCTTGCCCTCCAGCACGCGCTGGCGCACGTGCGCAGCCGCCTCCAGCGACAGCACGCGCAGCCGCGCCTCCTGCTCGGCGGCGCCGGCGGTCTCGATGCGCAGGTCTGCCACGCCCAGCAGCCGGTGCAGGGGTCCCTGCACGCTCTCCAGGTTGTGCACGCGGGCATAGCGGATGTGCCGCTCGTTGCGGAACAGCAGGCCGGTGCGCACGACCAGCTCGTCATCGCCCAGCTCGTAGAACGTCGTGAAGTAGCGCCAGACGGAATAGGCGGCCACGGGCAGCGAGAACCAGGCGATCCAGAGGTCCCACTGCGACTGCCTGGCCGTGAAGAGGAACGCCAGCAGCGGCAGCAGCAGGCTCCGCAACGAGTCCCCGACCAGGAAGACCAGGGACCACCGGTGCAGCCGCCGGCTAGAGGACATCGTCGCCGGTCCCGGCCAGCAGGTGGTCGCGGATCGCGGTGGCCGTCCCGAGATCCAGGCCGCCGAGCGTGACCTCGGCGTTCTCCGTGCCGGCGGTGAACACGTGCAGCGTGGCCAGGCCGAAGCGCCGCTCGAGCGGGCCCTGCGAGACGTCGGTGTGCTGGATGCGCGAGCGCGGCACGTGGATCTCGCGCCGCCACCAGACGCCGCGCCGGATCTCCAGGCCCCCGTCGCCCCAGCCGTAGCGCACATGCGCATGCTCGACGACGGGCCAGCGCCACGACAGCAGCGCGACGCCGGCCACCACGGCCAGCGCCGCGGCGGCGACCAGCAGCCGGCCGCCGGTCGCCAGCCCGTCGGCCGCGACCATCACGATCAGCACACCCAACGCCAGCACGAAGGCGATGATCGCCGTGACCACGGCCCCGGCCAGGCGGCCGTGGGCGACGTGTCGCGGGTCCAGGTGGCGCAGCCCGTCCTGGCCATCGACGGGCACGGAGGCCGGGCAGGCGGCGTCCGTGGCGGCTGCGGGTGGCGTCGCCGGGGTTCCCGTCGGCAGGTTCTCCATCAGCGGGCTGTCCGTCGGCAGGTCATCCGCAGTCATGGCCCTCCCCGGTGGCGTCGGCGCTAGCCCAGCGGCGGCGCGCCGCGGGCGCGGCACGACTCGGCCGTGAGGATGGCCGCCACGCGGGCGGCGGCCTGGCGCCAGTCCTCGTTGACCACCCAGTAGCGGTAGCGGCCGGCCAGCTGCACCTCGCCGCGCGCGTTGCGCAGGCGCGTGGCGATGGCCGCCTCGTCCTCGGTGCCGCGATGCCGCAGCCGGCGCTCCAGTTCCTCCCAGGAGGGCGGGAACAGGAACACCGACACCAGCTCGTCGCCGAACCGGTCGATCACGTTGAGCCCGCCCTGCACGTCGATGTCCAGCACGGGGATCCGCCCGGCGGCCTCCATCTCGGCCAGGCGCGAACGGCGCGTGCCGTAGCGGTGCAGGTGAACGGGAGCCCACTCGACGAAGGCGTCGTCGGCCACGAGGCGGTCGAATGCGGCGTCGTCGACGAAGTCGTACTCGCGACCGTCGACCTCGCCGCCGCGGATGGGGCGGGTGGTGGTGGAGATCGAGAACGCCAGGCGCGGCTCGCGCGCGAGCAGCTCGTTGATCACGGTGCCCTTGCCGGCGCCGGACGGGCCGGTGATCAGCAGGATCATGCCGCTACTCCAGGTTCTGGATCTGCTCGCGCAGCGACTCGACCTCGTCCTTCATCACGATGACGGCCTGGGTGATGTCCATCAGGTTGGTCTTGCTGCCCATCGTATTGACCTCGCGGTGCATCTCCTGCAGCAGGAAATTGATCCGCTTGGCCACCTGGCCGCCCTCGTCGAAGGCGGCGCGGAAGTGCTGGATGTGGATGCCGAGCCGCTCGCATTCCTCGTTGATGTTGGAGCGGTCGGCCAGCAGCGCCACCTCCTGGGCCAGGCGCTGCGGCTCCAGCGGCTCGCTCAGCAGCTTGTCGAGGCGCTCGCTGAGCTTCCGCTGGATCTCGGCGGCGGCCAGCGGCGCCAGGCGGCGCACCTCGGCCAGCTTGGCCTCGACCGTGTCCAGCCTCCCGAGCATCTCCTTCACCAGCGCGGCGCCCTCGGCCTTCTTCATCTCCTGCAGCCCGCGGGCGGCGCCGCCCAGCGCCTGCATGAGCGCGGCGCGCGCGTCCTCGGGCGACAGGTCCGGCTCCTCGACGCGGAACAGGTCGGGCAGCATCAGCAGGTGCTCCAGGGTCACCGGCTCGGCGGGCCGGCCGGTGGCGCGCGCGAGCTCTGCCGCGGCGCTCTGGACCAGGCGGATGCCCTGCGCCAGGCGCTCGGGATCGGCGCCGGTGGCGGCCGCGGCGCGGTCCACCTCGACCTGCACGCTCACCGACACGCGACCTCGCGCGATGTTGTCCTTCAGGAAGTTGCGCACCTCGATCTCGAAGGGCGCCAGCAGCGACGGCAGCTTCAGGCTCACGTCCAGGAAGCGGTGGTTCACCGAGCGGAACTCCACCGTGATCCTGACGGGACCCGCCGTACCCTCGCCCGTGCCGAACCCCGTCATGCTCAGCATGTCCACCTGCGTGCCTCCGCGATGAGGACCCGGACGCGGCCACCGCCGCGCGCTCGCAGCGAAGTTTAGGCCAGCGCACCGGCAGCGGCAAGGCGGGGTTCGCCCGCGGGAACCTGTGGCGGCCGGCGGGCGTACGATGGTAGGATGCCCGCGCCACGCCGCCCTGCCCGCTTCCCGAGGAGAGGATGCCGCCATGTCCCGTCGCCGCGCGCTCTTGCCCCTGTCCCTGATGATCCTGCTGCTGGCCGGCCCCGCCGCCGCCCAGGGCGATTACGAACTGCAGTACCCGGTCGGCGTGCGCCTCGGCTGGACGGAATGGGAGAACGTCGGCCAGGTGCACTTCGGGGGCCACGTGGCGATGGGCGAAGTGATGGAGAACCTCTTCTTCACGCCCAACCTGGAACTCGGCTTCGGCGACGGCCTGACCGTCGCGGCGCTCAACGGCGATGTCACCTGGTCGTTCAGCGAGATGACCAGCGGCCCGTGGGGCCTGTACGCCGGCGGCTCGCTCGGCCTGATCTGGGTCGACCCCGAGGGCGGCGACGCCAACTCCGACCTGGGCCTGTCCGCGCTGGGCGGGCTGACGCGGCGGTTCGCCAGCGGGCGCGAGGGATTCCTGGAGGTCCGCGCCGGCCTGCTCGACAGCCCGGGCCTGAAGATCACGCTCGGCTACAACCTCTTCTAGCGATGGGCGCGCCCGGCGCCCGCGACACCGCCGCCGCGCTGGCCGTCTGGCTGGCGCGGTGGCGCGTCCCGTACTCCGGGCGCCCGCTGTTCCGGGTCGCGGCCGGGCCGCGCTGGGTGCGCCTGCACCTTGCCGGCGACGAGCGCTTCTGCCTGCTGCTGGCCACCGTGCCCGGCGGGGCCACGCTTGCCGGCCTGCATGGCCGCCTGCCGGAGCCGCTGGCCGCGGCGCTCCCGAGCGATCGCGACCACCCCCTGCCCCGGCTGCTGGCCGGCGCCACGCTCACCGGACTGGGCGCCCTGCCGGGCGAACGCGTGGCCTGCTTCCGCCTGGCCGGGGCGGACGGCTCCCCGCTCCACCTGCTGCACCAGCTCTTCGGCCCGGCCGGCAATACCGTCCTGCTGGACGCCGGCGGGCGCTGCCTGTGGGCCGAGCGCCGCCCGCCGCACATCCTGCTGGCGGCCGTGCCGGCACCGGCCACCTACGACGTCGCCGTCGCCGGGCCGGAAGACGGCGCCGACGCGGGTGGCCCGATGGCCGCCGCGGCAGACGGCCTCGAGACCCATGGCCTGGACCGCCTGGCCGCAGTGCTCGCCGGCGAGGCGCTTGCGCAACAGGGCGCCACCCTGGCGCGCCGCCTGCGCGCGGCCGAGCGCCTGTGCGCGCACCTCGCCGCCGACCTCGCCGCGGCCGGCGATCACGACGGGCACCGGCGCCGCGCCGAGGCCCTGGCCGCCCACCTGCACGAGCTGCGCCCGGGCACCTCGCGTTGCGAGCTGGCCGACCTGCGCGACGGCGCGCCGCTGGTCATCGACCTGGACCCGTCACGCTCGCCGGCGGCGAACCTGGCGGCGCTGTTCCACCGGGCGCGCAAGGCCGAGCGCGGGCGCGAGGTGATCGCCTCCCGGTTGGCCGAGGCGCAGGCCACCGCAGTCGCGCTGCGCGCCGCGCTCGACCGGCTGTCCGCGCCGATGACGGCCACCGGAGGACCGGCGCGGCTGGCCGAGGTGCAGGCGCGACTGGCCGCGCTGCCGGCAACCGCCGCGTCGTCCGGCGCAACCGCGCGCGGCCGCCCCCGCGGTGCCGGCACCGCCGGCGAGGAGCCGGCGCGGCCGTTCCGCCGCTACCTGGTGGATGGACGCTGGGAGGTCTGGGTCGGCCGCAGCAGCCGAGAGAACGACGAGCTGACGCACGGCGCCGCGCATGCGCGCGACGTGTGGCTGCACGTCCACGGCGCCACCGGCAGCCATGTCGTCATCCGCACGGCCGGCCGACCGGACCTGGTGCCGCGCGGCGTGCTGGAGAAGGCGGCTGCCCTGGCCGCGCTGCACAGCAAGTCCCGCAATGCATCGCTGGTCCCCGTGATCTGGACGGAGAAGCGCTACGTGCGCAAGCCCCGCAAGTCGCCGCCGGGCCTGGCGGTGACGCTGCAGGCGCAGACGCTGATGGTGGCTCCGGGGATCGCGGACGGGGTGGAACCGGCCTGAGTCGCGGGCCGGGCGGCCGGCGACGGCGCTCAGGCCTCTTCGCGGATGCGCGCCAGTTCCGACGGCCGCGCCAGGAAGATCTCCAGCAGCTCGGGATCGAAGTGGCGGCCGGCATCCTGGCTCATCGCCCGCGCGGTTTCCTCGTGCGTCCAGGCGTCCTTGTAGACGCGGCGGCTGGTCAGGGCGTCATAGACATCGGCGATGGCGACGATGCGCGCCGACAGCGGGATCTCACGGCCCCTGAGGCCGGCGGGATAGCCCGAGCCGTCCCACTTCTCATGGTGGCAGCGGGCCACCTCGGCGCCCATCGTGATCATCGAGTAGCGGCCATAGTCCTTGATCAGGCCCTCGAGCAGCTCGGCCCCCATCTCCGTGTGCGACTTCATCACGGCGAACTCGGCGTCGGTCAGCTTGCCTGGCTTCAACAGGATGGCGTCGGGGATGCCCACCTTGCCGACGTCGTGCAGCGCGGCGGCGCGCGCCAGCGTGTCGACGAACTGCGGGGTTGCCTCGGGATAGCCCGGGCGCTCGGCCAGCAGTCCCGCCAGGTAGCCGCTGTAGGCGCACATGCGGCGCAGGTGCTCGCGGATGTGGGTGTCGCGGATCTCGGCCAGGAGCGCCATGCCGCGGATGACCGCGTCACGGCTCCGGCTCAGCTCGTTGACCAGTCGGATGTTCTCCAGCGAGTACGACATCTGGTCGACCAGCATCGTGCACATGCCGATCTCGGCCGGCGTGAAGGCGCCCGGCTGGCGACTGCCGAAATCGAAGACGCCGACCGGGCCGCGGAACGAGATGATGGGCAGCGCCAGCGCGCTGGCCACGCCCGCCGCCAGCGGCTGCAGCCCCTCCAGCCCGGCCACGTCGGCGATGTGGACGAGGTACTCCTCGCTGAAGGCCTGGGCGTGCATGCTGGTCGCGTCCTGGACCGCCACGCGCAGCCCCGGCGCCAGGCCGCGATAGCCGTCGGCCGCCTTCAGCACCAGGTGCCCGGTATCGCGATCCACCAGGAACAGTGCGCAGGCATCGCACCCGATCACCCGGCGCGCGCCGGCCACGACCTCGGCGTAGCTCGCCTCGTCGACCGGCATGCAGACCAGGCGCGCGTTGAACGCCTGCAGCGCGCGCAGGCGGTCGACGTGCGCGCCCTCGTGCGGCGCGCCCGGTTCGGCGGCGTCGCGTTGCGCCACGATGGGTGATCCGGCGTCGTCGGCCATCGCCTGCCCGGCTTGGGAACGGCCCGGGCGGCCGGCTGGGGTTCCCGAACGGCTGCTCGACGCGTGTATCGGCCGCAACCCGTTGGGCTTGACGGCTATCCGCGCCCCGGGTCGACGCCGGGCTCAGCGCAGGCGATCGATCTCCTCGACCAGCACCTGCTCCAGCTCGGACTTGTCGATGTTGCGGTGCAGCTCGCCCTTGCGGTAGATCGCCACCTTGGTCTTCCCGGCGGCGATGCCCAGGTCGGCGGTCTTGGCCTCGCCCGGGCCGTTGACGATGCAGCCCATCACCGAGATGACCCGGTCCGGCGGCAGGTCCTTCGCCAGCTCCTCGACCCGCGAGGCCAGCGCCACCACGTCCACTTCCACCCGCCCGCAGGTCGGGCACGCCACGACGCGCGCGTAGCCCTCGCGCAGCCCGAGGGCCTGCAGCATGTAGAAGGCGGCCTTGACCTCGTAGGCCGGGTCGTCGGCCAGGCTGATGCGAACGGTGTCGCCGATGCCCTCGCCCAGCAGCACCGACATCGCGGCCACCGACAGCGAGGTGCCGGCCAGCAACGTGCCCGCCTCCGTCACGCCCAGGTGCTGCGGCACGTCGCACTGCGCCGAGAAGCGGCGGCAGGCGTCGACGACCTCCGACGGCGTGCTCGACTTGAGGCTCACCGCGACGTCGTGGAAGCCGAAGGCGGCCAGCGCCTCGATCTCGTCCAGCCCGCTCTGCACCAGGGCACCGGCCGGGTCGCGCTTGACCATCTCGTCGTAGCGCCTGTGCAGCGAGCCGCGGTTGACGCCGATGCGGATGGGCACGCCGTGGTCCTGCGCCGCGCGCGCCACCTCGCGCACATGGTCGCGCGAGCCGATGTTCCCCGGATTGATGCGAAGCTTGGCAATGCCGGCCTTCAGCGCCGCGAGGGCCATGGTGTGGTCGTAGTGGATGTCGGCGATCAGCGGCACGTTGGCCTCGCGCACGATCTGCGGCAGGGCATCGGCTGCGGCCTGGTCGTTCACCGTCACGCGCACGTACTCGGCGCCGGCCGAGGCCAGCTCGCGGATCTGCTCGAGGGTGGCCTGCGCGTCTCCGGTGCGGGTGGTGGTCATGCTCTGCACGCGCACCGGCGCGCCGCCCCCCATGGGCAGGCCACCGACCATGATCTGGCGGGTCGGGCGCCGCGGCGCACAGACCGGGCGCGGCGCCACGCGGCGGGGGTCCAGTTCCTGGGGCTCGCTCATCGTCAGCCGTCCTGCAGGGCCGGGCCGGCGCGGCGCAGGTCGCCGTCGCGCGCGGTGATGCCGGCCTGGTCGAGGTATTCGAGCATCGGGATCCCCAGCTTGCGCGTCAGGCCGCTCAGCTCGCGGAACCCGCCGAAGGTCAGTTCCGGTTCGCGGGCGAAGTGCGCCCGCAGCCTGGCCACCAGGGCCGCCAGCGCGCCGGAGGCCACAAGGTAGTCGGTGGCCACCGCCACCGCCCGCCCGTGGTCGACGAGCCAGCGGGCCACCTCGGCGGGCTTGAACTCCCGCAGGGCCGCGTCGGCGGCCGCCCTCTGGAAGGCCGGGGATCCTGCAGCCCAGTGGTCCAGGCCCGGCCAGTCCAGGCCCAGTGCTTCCATCTCGGCCGCCGCGGCGTCGACGGCCGCCTGCAGGCGCACGCCCAGCTGCGGTCCCTCGGGCGTGGCGGCGATGCGGTCGCCGGACACGACCCAACGGTCCGGTGCGGCCAGCGCGGCGCAGACCGCGTTCCACTCGTTGGCCCCGCCGGCGAAGCCGCAACGCCGCCGGGCCTCCTCCTTCGGCACGCCCAGCCGCAGCGGGAACTTCTTCGCGTGCTCGGCGACCTGTTCGGCCACGGCAGAGACCAGGCCGTCCAGCACGGCACGGTGGTAGGCGCGGGTGCCGACCACCGCGAGGAGCGGGTGGTCGGCCCAGGCCTGCGCGGACTCGGGCGCCAGCCCGGCGGTGCCGGCATCCTGCAGCTTCTTGAGGAACACCTCCTCGGGCGAGCCCTTCTCCAGCACCGCCAGCTGCGCGATCACCTCGTCGTCGAAGCGCTTGTGCTGGGCCGGCGCCGTGTCCAGCACGACGCCGCCGGCCACGCTGACCAGCGGCGAATAGAATCTCAGCACCAGGCGGTCGCCGTAGGCCGCGACCAGGTCCTCCTCCAGGTGCAACTGGGCCAGGGCGGTGCGCGCGGCTCCCGGGGCGTCACCGCCCATCTCGGCCACGTCCAGCAGGACGATGCGACCGAGCACCTCGCGCCCGGCGTGGTGCACGTGCAGCCGCTGCCGGTTCTTCACGGCGCGGCGGCAGTGCTTCATCAGGTCCACGCGCACATCCAGCCGTTTCGTGGCCGCCGCCGCTCGCGGGGCGACGACCTGCAGGCCGCGCTCCATGTCGTCGCGCTTGACCCCGTGCAGGGCCAGCGCCAGCCGCTGCCCGGAGGCGCCGCGCGCGGCGGGGCGGCCGTGCACCTGCACCTCGCGCACGCGCACCGGCAAGGCGCCGGGCTCCACCAGCAGCTTGTCGCCCTCGGCGACGGCGCCCGACCAGCAGGTGCCGGTCACCACCACGCCGGCGCCCGGCATCGTGAAGACGCGATCGACCGGCAGGCGGAACAGGCCCTGCTCGGCGCGTCGCGGCAAGGCCAGGGCCTCGCGCTTCAGCGCGGCGCGCAGCTCGTCAAGCCCGGTGCGCGCATGGGCGGAGACCGCGACGATGGGCCGGCCCTCGAGGACCGTGCCCTTCACCAGGTCCGCGGCCTCCTCGCGCACGACGCCGACGAAGTCCTCGTCCACCATGTCGGTCTTGGTCACGACCACCACGCCGCTGCGCACGCGCAGCGCATCGAGGATCTCCAGGTGCTCGATCGTCTGGGGCATCACGCCCTCGTCGGCGGCGATCACCAGGAAGGCCAGGTCCACGCCGCCGGCGCCCGAGACCATCTGCTTGACGAACCTCTCGTGGCCCGGCATGTCGACCACGCCCAGCTGGACGCCGTCGCCCAGGTCCAGCTCGGCGAAGCCCAGCTCGATGCTGATGCCCCGCTCCTGCTCTTCCTTGAGCCGGTCGGTATTGGTCCCGGTCAGCGCGGTGACCAGCGCGGTCTTGCCGTGGTCGACGTGGCCGGCGGCGCCGAGGATGAAGTGGCGGATCTGGTCGGTCATGGGCCTGCGGGGGTCTCCGTGGGAAGCCAAGTGTACCGGTATCTCGGATCCACAGGCCACTATACATGTCGCGCAGCACCGGGCGCCAGCGGCAGGCGCGCTAGAAGGGAATCGACAAGCCGACGCCCCCGGGCAGCACGACCGTCTCGGCGCGCCCGGGCAGGAAGCCGGAACCGGCCACGATGTCTCCGCAGGCCAGCCCCAGTGCGGCGCCGGCCAGGACATCCGACTGGAAATGCCGGAACGCCTCCATCCGCCCGAGCCCCGTGGCTGTGGCCAGAAGCACGGCAGGCACCGTCCCGCGCCAACCGAAGTGGTGCCCGAGCACGGGAACGACGCTGAACGCCACTGCGGTATGGCCCGAGGGGAAGGAATGGGGTCCTCCGGATGGGCGACGTCGATTGAACACCACCTTGGCCCCCCACACGGTGCTGCTGCTCATCAGGAACGCCTCGCAGAGGTCCCCCCCGACGGCGCACGTCCGCTCGTAGCCGCCGATGCGGCCGACCGCCAGCACCCCCAGCGCCGTCCCGCCGATGACCACGCCGTCACCATAGACATTGCCGAGATCGGCATAGGTGTCGAGCCAGGAACCGTCCAGAAGGCGCTGTGCCGCCTGCGGGCTCTCCTCATCGTGCGACCAGGCCGAAGCCAGGCCACCGGCGGCGAGGATCAGGGCCGGGCGCAGCAAGCCTCCGTGGTGGTGACCACGCACCTGCGCGGACACCACCTGCGCGGGCATCGCCTGCGGCAGTGTCTCCTGCGAGGAAGCGCGGACCGGGGCCATCGCTGCCAGGCCCAGCAGCACGACTTCAACGCCTCGCGCCAGGTGCGCCACCAGGCGTCGATGCAGGGACAGGACAGTCATCGGCACGTGCCACCTCGGGTTCGAGCCCAAGAGGATTGACCCCGTTCAACGAATGGATCGGCTCGGGATTCCCGGAAATGAAGCGCATTCACGGGCGAAATCGCGGTCATCCGTGGCCTTCCGGAGGCTGACTGGCATCGGCCCCGGCCGGGCGATTCCCGGGCCAGGGCTTCTCCATGCCTTGCCGAGACCCGATCCTTGCCCGTCGTCCTTGCCCGTGTTCCACTGCCGGGGGACGTCCCGCCCGGGCGTCATCGCCGACACTCCCCGCCCCGGGAGGCAGGACCGTGAGCCTGTTCGCCGACACCGCCCGCATCCTCGAGGCCTGCGTCACCGAAGCCCCCGCCCTGGTGGTGGACGAGGCGCGGGCGCGCGCCAACATCGCGGCCATGGCTGCGCGCGCCGTCGAATCCAGCGTGGCACTGCGCCCGCACTTCAAGACCCACGCCAGCGTCGGCGTCGGGCGATGGTTCCGCGAGGCGGGCCTCCGGCAGGCCACCGTATCCTCGCTGGCCATGGCGGCCCAGTTCGCGGCCGACGGCTGGGATGACCTGACGCTGGCCCTGCTCGTCGACCCGGCCGAACTGCCGGGGCTGGCGGCGCTCTCGCGGTCGCTGCAGGCTCGCGGCGGCAACCTGGGCCTGCTCGTCGCCGATCCCGGGGTCGCTGCACTCGCACGCCGAGCGGTGGGCGCGGACGCTCCCATGTGGCTGAAGGTCGACACGGGCTACGGGCGCTCGGGCATCCCCTGGACGGCCACCGACCGCCTCCGCGCCGTCGCTGCGGCCGCGGCGCCGGTCGGCCTGCTGGCCCACGCCGGGCACGCCTACCGGACGCCGCGCTCAGCCCTGCCTGCGCTCTTCGCCGAGACCGCGCAACGCCTGGCGGCCGCCCGCGACGCGATCGGCGCGCCCCTGCGGCTCTCGGTGGGCGACACGCCGACCTGCACCAGCGTCGATCGCTTCGGGGGCGTCGACGAGGTGCGCCCCGGGAACTTCGTCTTCTTCGACTTCATGCAGCTGGCTGCCGGCACCTGCCACCCCGGCCAGGTGGCATTGGCGGTGGCGTGCCCGGTGCTCGAGGTCGACCGGGCCCGCAGCCACCTGGTGCTGCACGGCGGCGCCGTGCATCTGGGCAAGGAAGCCGTGGCCACGCCGCACGGCACGGCCTGGGGCTGCCTCGCCACCGCGCGGCCGGGCGCTTTCGACCAGGTGCTGGCCGACGTGGCGGTCGAGGCCCTGACGCAGGAGCACGCCGTCATCGCCGTGCCGCCGGGCCGCTGGGACGAGGTGGCTGATGGCCTGCGACCCGGCGACCGCGCGCTCGTCGTTCCCTCGCACTCGTGCCTGGCGTGCCAGCAGTTCCCGGCGCTGGTCACGATGGAGGGGACGGTGGTGCCACGCCTGGTCGACACGGCGAGGAGCGGCGGCACCTAACGTCGCGCCGCCGCCGGCTGTCAAGGACGATGGGGCCTTCGGCGGGCGGCCCCGGCAGCGACCGGGGACATATCGGCTTGGCGATTGCATCCTGGCGGCGCCGGTTCGTACAATCGAGGGTCACGATTCCGCCGACGGAAGGCCCTCGCTTGCACCAGCGCCCGCACCGGACCCTGCATGCGGCCGCACACACGGCCACGCGCCTGGGCGCGTACCTGCGCAGGGGAACGCGCCATGGATGACGCGGCCCTGGTGGCCCGCGTCCGCGAGGGCGATGCGGCGGCCTGCGAGGAACTGGTGCGACGCCATTACGGCGCGGCGTTCGCCGTGGCGCTGGCGGTGGCGGGTTCCCGGTCGGACGCGGAGGATGTGTGCCAGGACGCCTGGGTGCGGGCGCTGGAGAAGCTGGACTCGTTGCGGGACCCGGCGCGATTCGCCCCGTGGCTGCTGCTGGTGGTGCGCAACACCGCGCACAACCGGCGGCTGCACCGGCAGCGGCGCGCGGCGCTGCCGCTGGACACCGAGGCGATCGACCCGGCCGATCCCGGGCAGGATCCGTCGCGAGCCATCCTGGCCGTGGAGCTCGAGGCCGCGTTGGCATTGTTGACGGCGACGCAGCGCGAAGTGGTGCTCCTGCACGATCTCGAGGGCTGGGATCACCGGGCCATCGCCGAGGCGCTGGGGTTGAGCGAGACGAATTCCCGCCAGCACCTGTTCCAGGCGCGACGGCGATTGCGCCGGCAGCTGGACGGGGGCGCCGACGCGGCGGGCCCCGACCGGGACGCCGGGCAGGGAGGCGAACATGACGACTGAACACCGGAACCACGACGAGCCGGGTCGCCTCGACCTGTCGCCACTGGCCCCGGGCGGCAGTGCGGCGCGCTTGGAGGCGCTCGTGCGCGGCGTCATGGCGGCGACAGCCCCTGAGCTGGCGCGCCGCCGCGTCGCGCCCAGCCTCTGGGACCTCCTGGCCCAGTGGCGGCGCCCCGTGCTGCTGGGAGCCGCGGCGCTCGCTGCCGCCGCCGTCGTGGTGCTGCTGCAGGCGCACCCGCCCGGGAACGAAGGCCTGTCGCTGGCCGAGGCCGGCGGTGTTCCCGACGAATGGGCCGCCTGGACGCGGGCCGGGCGCAACCCCACGCCCGGCGAGTTGCTGGCCCTCGAGCGAGGCACGCGATGAACGACCACCTCGAGTCGCTCGGCCGACTGCGCCGCCAGGCCGTGCTGCTGCTGGCGGGGGTCTTCACCATCGGCGCGCTGGCCGGCGCGGCCTTCGAGCACGCCCGTGACCGGCACCGGCACGGCGGCCCTCCGCGCGGCGGCGGCCCGCACGGCCTGCCGCCCCACCTCGTCGAGCGCCTGGACCTGAGTCCCGACCAGGAGCGGCGGATCGGGGCCATTCTCGAGCGCCAGCGGAAGATGACGGACGCTGTCCTGGACCAGTACCTGCCGCGCCTGCGCGCCCTGACCGATTCGCTGCGCGTGGAGGTCCGCGCCGAGCTGACGCCGCAGCAGCAGGCGGTCTTCGACGAACTGGAGAAGGAACGCCCCCCGCGTCCCCCGCACGGGGAGCGAGGGTACGGCGGCGACGGTCCCGACCGCGGCCCGCCCGGCGGCCCGCCGCCTCGCTGACGGATCACCGCTCCGCGGACTCCTCGCTCCCACCCCGGCAAGTGCAGCGCGGGGGGCCCCCCCGGGGGGGGGGGGGCGGGGGCCGCGGCGGGGGGGGCCCCCCCCCGGGGCCGCCCG
>JAYRFB010000288.1:0-9429 GCA_041908585.1 Candidatus Krumholzibacteriia bacterium | reverse complement strand
GTGACGAACAGATCGAGCCATCCGTCGCGGTCGTAGTCGCCCCAGGCGGCGGCAAGCGAGCCGCTGGCCAACGAGACTAGGCCGGATGCCGCAGCGACATCGAAATACTGGCCGCCGTAGTTGCGCCAGAGCTTGGGCGTGGTCGCGTGGGCGACGAAGATGTCCTGGTCGCCGTCGTTGTCGTAGTCGGCTACGGCAACGCCGCGCCCGTCAATCATCCCACCAAACGGAGATGATGGATCGAAGAATGGAGCCCCTGAAGGAAGTGTATACGCTCCGCTATTCAGCGACATCTCTGACCCCGTCACAGCAACCAGCAGGTCGTTCTCTGAGTCCGCCTGCAAGTCTCCAGGCACCGCGCTATAGGGCTGACCGGTATAGCTGATTCCCGTTTCGCTGGACACATCCGTCAGCTTGGCTTCGGACAAGTCCACGACCACGAACGTTTCGTCGGACTCGTCCTCACCGACATGCGTGGCATCGTTCACGTTGTGGTAGACGATCCGGATCTTGCATGCGTCGCCGACGTGGCTGGCCTCGGGCGTCCATTCGTACGAGCCCAGCGTGGCGTCAACGCCCGCCGCGATGAGCTGGCTGTCATGGCCTTCACCGCGGTCGCAGTAGATGTCCACCGTGTCGACGATGCCGTCGGGCTGGTCCGTGGTGAACTCCTTCGTCCAGGCGATGGCGCAAGACTCGCCGACCTGCAAGACCTCACCACCATTGGGAAACGAGACGTCCTCGTAGGGAGCGAGCAGAATGTCAATGGTCATTGATGTGCCGCGGTCTTCGACGACGCGAATCACAATCGAGTTCTCCACGGTCTGCGGCAGGACGAACAACGTGTAGGGCGGACCGGGAGGAATGGCCATGTTGTTGTCGCAGTTCGCAGTGCTCGGATTCGTTCTGTATGAGAATTCGGCACCTGCTCCGCTGAAGAAGTCGCCCGCGGCCCCCGGATAGGACTTCGCTTGACTAAGGGGAATCGCGGCGCACTCGAGTTGACGATCAAACCAGACGTCCATGTTGTCCCAGCCATAAGCCGGATCGGGTTCGAGATAGTGGTCGAGATCCGAGAAACGTCCCGACGCCGTCTCGAGATCGAGAGATGAAGCGAACGCATCAGTGAAGCCGAGCTTCTCATACTCAAAGCTGTGCCAGATTGCCAAACCCGTGCTCTTATACATTGGGCCGCCAGCGGGCACAATGCGCGCATCGTCGCCGACACCGCCGTGCAGAGCTATCGAGAAGCTCTCTCGTGTCAAAAATGGTGCGCCACCTATTGTGGTCGCGGCGGGGTCGAGATTCGCGATGTGGTAAACGGAGCCACCGGATCGGATATCTTCGATCTCGACGCCACGGAGATTCGCAGATACCTCGACGCGGTCAACCCAGCCCAGTTTCGCGAGGTCACTCTCGTGAAAGGGCTGAAACGTGTATCCTCCAAGATGGAACATGCGCATCAGATTGTACGCGCCAAAATAGTATGATTCCATCCGGGCTTGATCGCCACACGCAGTGAATGCATTGAATGCGCCGGGGTGCTGCAGACCAATGGAGTGCCCAAACTCATGTGCAACAATCGTCCCTATCGACCAAGTGAAATCTGCTCCTCCACCCCACCAGTTGTTGACGATGCCGCGAGGCCGAATGGGGCTGCCGGGGTCGGCGGCGGCGTTCGCGAGTATCGGGAAGTGTGACTGTCGCACAGCCAGTTCGCCGTATCCGCCAATATTGCAGCAGAGGGGATTCGTCTCGCCCGGTGCCGGCAAATAGAGAAACACAATCATGTCAGCGCCTTCGAACGGGCTGCTCATTCCGGCGAACGCCAACTGAATCTTTGTGAGAATCTCGGCCTGCAGTTCGCCAGCATAGTTCCAAGTCGGGTACCATGTGGATGCGTATCGTGGATACTCGCCGAACGGTTCTCCGGAACTGTACCGGTTCGTGGTTTCGAAGGCCGTCCAAATATCATCGGGTGCGGCGGGATCGCGAATGATCTCCATCGAGAAGTCTAACTTGCCGCGCGACTGGCGATCCAAGAATGCTTCAAGTTCTGTCCATAGGTCAGTTTCCATCGCTTGAGTGTAGGACATATCAGGATTGTCGGCGAAATCCACGAACACCACGCGTAGTTCAAATGACGACGGCGTACCCTTCGCCAAGTAGTCCTGCAATCTCAGCGAATAGTCGAGCGAATCGGATGCCCCACAGACGAATCCCTGTGCGAGCGTGGTGGAGGCGATGGCAAGCGCGATGCAAAGCGTTGCCGCCGGGAGGATGTCGAGGTATTTGATTCTGCATGTCATGGTCGTTCTCCTTCAGTTACGTCTCAATCCGAGTGAGCGGGCGTGGATGAATCCGGACCGGATTCTCATGCGCAGTCCAAGTTCGAGAAGCGGTGAGATGTAGGGCGGCGTTGTCTCGCGGGGGCTTGATCGGATGGAAATGTGGACAGAGGAAGAGGAAGTAGCGATTTGACCGGCAGATGGGGGTATCAGTTGCGTCGCGCGAAGATCGGCAAGTACCGGAAGACGATTGCGGGGGGGGGCACTATTGCATCTCCTTGCGGGCCAAATCAAGGATTCAGTACTCTATTCTCAAGGCATCGGGCGATGACGGACACTACGCACTTCATCGTGGCGGAGTCAAGCACCATCTCCAAAAAGTTCGTTGAGCAGGCAATCTCCTTCTAGAAGGAGTTGAGGAGCGACAAATTGAGATTTGGCATGCGATGCATCGATACCGAAGTAGCTGGCGCGCTGCGCGCACGATCGAACAAGCCGCAAGTGCATTCATGCTGGCAGAGGCGTCGTGGCCGCCGCTCAGTACATCTCCCCCACCACCCCCCGCCCCGCCAGCCAGACCCGCGTATCCAGCTCCAGCCGGTCGTACTCCGGCTCCATGTGCCGGCAGAGCTGGTAGAAGGCGCGGCTGTGGTCGGGCACCTTGAGGTGGGCCAGTTCGTGCACGAGGATCATTTCGAGGAACGCCTGCGGGGCGCGGCGGAAGACGGCCGCCACGCGGATCTCGTTGCGGGCGCTAAGGCGGTTGCCGTGCACGCGGGCGTTGCGCGTGTGCAGGCCCAGCGCGTTGCGCAGCACCTCCAGGCGCGGGTCGTAGACCACCTTGGCCAGCGGCGGCGCCTGCCGCAGGTGACGGTTCTTCAGGGCCACGGCGTAGGCGTAGAGCGCGCGCTCGTTGCGGTGGCGGTGGCCCTCGGGGTAGCGCGCCAGGATCCAGTCGCGCAGTTCTCCGCGCGCCGCCAGGTCCCGCACGTCGCCGATCACGCGCTCGGGATAGCCCTGCAGGTACGTGAGGTCGAGCGCGTCCGGCGGGCTCATGGCGCGGGCTTCCGTTCAGCCGGCGTCGACTCGACCGGCGTCCTCTCGTGGGCCGCCACCGCGACCGCCGCCACGCCCGCGGCGCCGCCGGCGACCCACCACGGCATGGCCGCCAGCGCGTCGGCCAGCCCCGGCAGGATCCGGGGAAGCACGGCGACGAACGCCAGCCCTGCCGCCGCGGCCAACGGCACCGCGCCCTTGCGCCGGCGCAAGAGCAGCAGCGCCAGCACGTTGAAGGCCGCGCCCGCCACCGCGCACAGGGCAGGCAACTCCTCGTCCGCGAGCACGGGCACCAGGCACGCGTCGGCCGCCAGGTTCTCGCGGCCGTGCAGGCGCCCGTCGACGTACACGCGCGCCACGCGGCCGTCGTAGCCGGCGGCCACGTTTACGGCGCGCCCCGCGGCCAGCACGTCGCCGGTCTCGACGGGGCGGCGCGTGCCGTTCTCGCCGCTCAGCGGTGTGCGCACCCGGAAGACCAGCTCGCGCTCTTCCTGGCCCAGGTCCAGGTTGCGCAGGCGCGTGCCGGCCGAGAAGCTGAGGATGCGCGCGGGCCCCTTCTGGTCGACGTCGGCCGGCACGATGCGGGCGACAATTGCCACGCCGCCGGCGGCCTGGGCCGCGGCGGCCAGGTCGCGCGCGGCGCCGGGGTCCAGCGCGACGGCCGGGCCGCCCGTCAGCACGGTCGCGGGTTGGACGAGGCAGGCGTCGGCCATCGCGCCGGACGGATCGCGGGAGGCCGCGCGCAGCTGGCGGGACGACAGGCAAACCGGCAGCACGGCGAGCGACTCGATGGTCCCCCGCCACGGTCGGTCGCCGCCGGCCTCGTTGCCCAGCAGGAGCGGGAACTCCGGGTCCCAGTCCGCGAGCGCCGTCTTCTCACACGGCGCCTGGCCCAGCGCGACCAGGCCCACGATCACCAGCGCGGAGGCGGCCACGGCGCGGCGGCCGACCACGACGCGATCGGCTTCGGCTTCGCCGCCATCGCGCCGCCGCCGCCGTCGACGCAGCCAGGCCGCGGCCAGCACCGCGCCGGCCGCATTGGTCGCAACATCGCCCGGCGAGGGGTGCCGGTCGCTGTTCCAGCACTGGCTGACCTCGATGGCGCCCGACAGCACCGCGGCGGCCAGCAGCAGCCTCGCGCGCGGCCAGCGCCACAGCGCCAGCCCAAGCGGCACGTAGAGCAGGAGGTTGACCGCCAGGTCGAGCGGCTCGATCACCCCGTCCCAGCCGGTGGGCGCGCGCAGGTCGACGGGCATCGCCGTGGTGACCAGAATGAGCGTGAGCGCGAGCGGCAGCGGGCGCAGCCGCAGCGGCGGCAAGGGCAATGCGGGCATCGACGACACGACTCCTGGGCAGCGCCGGTGGGCAACCCGTCCACGATACAACGATGAAGCTCGTGCGGACAGGGCGGGTTGCGCCGGGAACGACGACCGGCCGCGCTCCGGGGGAACGCGGCCGGCCGCCAGGGGCGCCGGAAGGGGGGCGGCGCCTCACACCTGCCAGAGGTACTGCAGCTTCACGAAGTACTGCCGTCCCGTCTGCCGGAACAGCGACGGCGCGCCGGGATCCGCCGCGTTGAAGTCGCGCAGGTCGTGCGTCGAGCCCAGGTAGAACACCGAGAAGGGGTTCAGGCGGTAGGTCAGCAGCGGGTCGATCTCCCACTTGCGCCCGAAATCCATGTGGTAGTCGGGGTAGTCGCCGCCGGCGGCCAGTTCCTGGTAGAACGGGCTGCGGGCGTCGTTGTGCTGCACCACCAGCCGCACCGACAGGCGCGGGTTCACCTGCAGGCGGACGCGGGCACGGGCGATGGCCTGGCGGAACAGCAGCTCGTCCGTCGCGGCATCGCGGCTGCGCACGTAGTCGAAGGTGGGCTCGACGATGAGCCGGTCCAGCGGCTTGAGCGTCAGCGCCAGGCCCCAGCCCAGCTCATGGCCGCGGTCCAGGGTCAGGAAGGCCGGCCCGCGCCCGACGCTGGCGTAGCCGCTGCAGGCCACCGCGTCGAGCGGCTGCACGTCCGCATTCAACCCCGCCGTCCACAGGCCGGGGAAGTGCACGCCGCCCCAGGTCTCCTCGCCGCGCTGGTAGTTCGCCGAGACGTGCGCCTGCGCCCGCCGCAGGTTCACGTCGGTGAACAGGTTCACGTGGCTCCACTTGCGGTCGCCGTCGTAGTTCCAGCGGCCGTTGGTGAAGACGCCCGGTGCGATGCGCTCGAACAGCCCGCCCTGAGGGAAGAAGGTGTAGGAGGTCCACACGAACGCGTTGCGCTGGTCGTTCCACGGGTCGTAGCCCGTCTGCGTGCGGTAGGTGGGGCTGACATGGTTGTAGTCCAGGGTGAAGTTCCAGTTGCGCGCCCGCCGCCGCAGCTCGGTGATCAGGGCGCCGCCGCTGAACGTCTCGCCGTCCAGCGAGACCGTGTGGTCGCCGCCGGCGAACGTGGCGCCGGGGCTGACCTCGTGCCCCTCGGGCTCGTCGGTGCGGCTGTGGATCACCTGCGACGCCCAGCTCAGCGTGCGCGTCAGGCGGATGTTCGCGTCGGCCGAGAGGATGGTGCCCGAGCCGCCGCCGTCGTAGCGGCGGTCGGTGACCATCAGGCCGCCCTGGGTGCCGGGCCGGAAGCTGTGCAGCAGGCGCGCCACGTTGACCGTCGAGCGGCCCATCGCCACGAAGCGCGAGCGCTCCTCCAGCGGGATGATGTACGGCGAGTGCTCGTCGCGGGCGAAGGTCCAGGCCAGGCTGGTGCGGTCCCAGCGCGCGGTGCCCTTGGCGGCCACCTCGGGGTCGTTGACCATGCGCGTGTAGAACGAGTTGAACATCGTGCGGAACAGGTCGTTCCCCTCCTGGAAGAAGGGCCGCCGCTCGGGGTACTGCTGCACGATCGATGAGTTGACGTCGATCTGGTCGGCGTCCGACTCGATCTGGCTGAAGTCGGGGTTCAGCGCGGCCTCGAGGGTCACCGAGCTGGACGGCGCGAACTTGGCGCTGAGCGACGGTTCGCCCTGGAAGTCGTCGACGGCCAGCCCCGACTCGGGGTCCAGCGGGTCGGCGATCACGGCGGTCTGGTAACCGATCACCGACGGCAGCAGTTCGAGGCCCTTGCCGGGCTTCAGTCCCGTCACGCCGCCCACGGTGCCCCACTGGCAGGGCAGGCACTGCTCGTTGCGGTCGTAGGCGCACCAGGCGTACTGGCGGCCGGTCTCGCGCGGATGACCCCTCCAGAAGTCCAGCCGCCACTGCTGCTCGGGCCGGTCGGGAAAGCGCATGCCGGCCAGCGGCACGGCGAACTCCGCTGTCCAGCCGTCGGGCTGCACCTGCGCCTCGGCGCGCCAGACCATGTCGAAGCCGTCGGCGCGGCCGTGCACGCTGGTCCACATCGCGTCCTTCTGCACGCCGTACGGGTTCACGAAAAAGTAGTAGGCCCAGGTGCCCTCGCCGAAGGTGTCGAGCAGCAGGCCCACCTCGTCGTCGTTGCCGTAGAGATCGCGCTGCGTCATGGTCGCGCGCAGCAGCGCCGGGTCGTCGCGGCAGATGAAGGCGACGTAGAGGTTCTCGTCGTCGTAGGTGAGCCAGGCCTCGGTCTGCACGGGCGGCTCGGTGCCGTCGCCGGGGAAGCGCTCGGCGAAGCCGGTGGCGCGGCCGGCCGCGGCCCAGCCCGCCTCGTCGAGGCGGCCGTCGACGGTGATGGGGCCGGTGGCGCGCGCGGCCTGCAGGTGTGGCCGCGGGGTGGGGGTGAAGGCGGCGGCGGCCGGGACGGCCCCGGCCAGGATGGCCGCGAAGAGGGCGATCAGGACCCCCGGCGGTGCCGGACGCGGGCGGCGGACGCGGAACTGGACGTGATGAAGGCTTCCCCGGCGTGGCATCGGATCCTCCCGTTGCGGATGGACGTCGGCCTCGGCGCCCCGGCAGCGAAGGCGCGGGGGCGGCGGGCACTGGAGCGACGATCTGCAGTCGGGGGAACCGGCGGCCTTGCGGGGGAAGCGGCGGTTCAGCGCCTTCCTACGAGGGCGCGCGCAAAAGGATGCACGGCCGGGGCGATGCGCGCGGGACGCGCGCTAGAAACGCTGCCGCCAGGCCACCTGCACCTGGTTCTGGACCTGGAGCGGCTCGACGCCGATGGTCCGGCGCGCCGGGTGCAGGCTGGACACGCGCAGGTACTCGACCAGGACCTGGCTGCGCGCCGACACCTGCCGGCCGGCGGCCACGGTCCAGGCCGAGCCGTCCTCGCCGTTGTCGTCCTCGGCCACGAAGCTGTTGTCGCGGACCGCGAACCGGTCGTGCCGGACCGTCAGCCAGTGACGGCCGAGCCGGCGGCTGGCCAGCAGGAACCAGGTGTCGTAGTCGACATCCACGGGCAGCTGCCCGTTGTCCTTGCGCCAGCCCATCGAGGTGACGCCCCACATATACTGGGCCATGAGCGTCCAGCCGGGCGCGGGCTCGCCCTGCAGGTAGAGGTTCCAGAAGCGCGTGTCCCAGCCGTACTGCTGGTGCTCCAGCGCGCGCGGATCCCCGCCGTTGTCGTAGTAGAACACGCCCGTCTCCAGCCGGCGCGACAGGGCGCCGTCCAGCGACACGTAGTGGCCCACGCGTCCGTCCACCTCGCAGACCGGCCTGACCCAGCGCACCTGGCGCCGGAGGAACGATGTCGGCTCGCCGATCGCCGGCAGCGGCGCCAGCGGCAACCGGCCGAAGGCGGCCGCCTTCACGTCGCCCAGCGCCCAGCCCCGGAAGGCCAGCAACGTGCCGGCGGGGTCGTTGAAGCCGAACAGGCCGGCGGTCAGGCTCGCCCGCGCGTCGCGGCCGCCGGTCGCCAGCTTGACCTCGCCGCCCAGGGCGCGGATCTCCTCGCCGATCCAGCTGTTGGCGGCCGACGGCGTGATCGTCAGCGGGGCCGTCCAGGCCGGGCCGGTGTGCTCACGCGAGATGTGCGGGTAGTAGAGGCCCGCCCGGCCCGAGACGCGCAGGCCCGGCCGCGGGCCCGGGCGATAGCCCACCCAGGCCTCGACGATATCGACCTCGTTCTCCTGCTCCGGCGCGTGCTGCAGGTGCAGGTGGGTCGACACCGACCAGCTCCAGTCGTTCCGCATCACGAGCGAAAGGTCGGCCAGGGCCAGCCCGGCCGTCGTGCCGTCGCCGCTGCCGTACCGGGCCTTGCCCAGGCCGCCGTCGAGCCAGCCGGACTCGCCGTCCACCGCGTGCGCGCGCAGGTCGGCCAGCATCTCCAGCGTCGTGGATGGCAGCCCGGCGCTGGCCGTTGCCGGGACGGCGAGCAGCGCCAGCAGGGCAAGGCCCGCGCGGCGGGCGGCGTTGGCGGGGCGATCGTCAGGCTTCCACATGTGCGGTGCTCCCCAGGAAGTTCTCCAGCTGTTCCAGCGGCAGCGGCTTGCTGATCAGGTAGCCCTGGATCGTGTCGCAGCCGTATTCGCGCAGCCGGCGCAGCGATTCCTCGTCCTCGACGCCCTCGGCGGTGACGCTCAGGCCCAGGTTGTGTCCCAGCTCGATGGTCGACCGCACGAGGATGTTGTCCTCGGCGCTGGTGGCCAGGTGCGTGACGAACGACTTGTCGATCTTGATCTCGTTGACCGGCAGCCGCTTGAGGTAGCCCAGCGACGAGTAGCCGGTGCCGTAGTCGTCGATGGCCAGTGACAGCCCCATCGCCGCCAGCTCTCCCAGGACCGCCAGCGCTCGCGCCGTGTCCTGCATCACGGCGCTCTCGGTGACCTCCAGCTTCAGGCGTGCTGCCGGCACCGCGTGCTCGACCAGGAGCGACGAGACCAGTTGCACCAGTCGCGGGTTCAGGAGGTCGCTGGTCGAGAGGTTCACCGCGATGGCCACGTCGCACCCCTGCCGATCCCAGGCGGCGAGCTGCCGCACGACGGTGCGCAGCCCCCATTCGGTGAGCAGGCGGATGTCGCCGGTCCGTTCGGCCAGCGGGATGAACTCGTCGGGAGCGACGAAGCCGCGCGTCGGGCTGCGCCAGCGCACCAGGGCTTCCACCGCGGTCACGGTGCCGCTGGCCAGGTCCAGCTTCGGCTGGTAGGCGAAGGTCACCTCGCCGTTGGCCAGTCCCTGCCGGAGGTCGCTCATCAGC
>JAYRFB010000287.1:0-3072 GCA_041908585.1 Candidatus Krumholzibacteriia bacterium | reverse complement strand
CCGGGTCGAGCAGAACTTCCCCAACCCGTTCAACCCGCAGACGACGATCCGCTTCGCCCTGCCGGCGCGGGCGCGCACGACGGTGAACGTCTTCGACGTGGCCGGGCGCCACGTCCGGACGCTGGTGGACGAGGATCTCGAAGCGCAGGTGCACCAGGTGGTCTGGGCCGGTGACGACACGCAGGGCAAGCCCGTGGCGGCGGGCGTCTACTTCTACGAGGTGGCCGGCGGCGGGCACCGCGCCGTCGGGCGCATGGCGCTCGTGAAGTAGGTCGACCGCAGGCCGCATGACAGGCCCCCGCCTCCAGGGCGGGGGCCTTTTTTGATTCGAACTCCCCGAACATGCGTTTTGGTCGTTTTTGTTGTCACGATTCCGCGATCTTTTGGGTGTGATGGCCAATTTTTGCTGTTTTGCGCTTGAGACTCGGTACCGGATCTGGCATGATCCACGGTACGCAGCCGATGCGGTTGCCGACGGGTTCCCGGAACCCTCCGGCGCCGCTGACGGCCGAGGTGCCCGCGTGAATGAGCGTGACGGCACCGCTACCTGAAGACCCTTCACTGGGGGGAAGATCCATGCGCATCTTGAAATCGCTCCTGGCTGTGGCCCTGGTCCTGTCGCTGGCCGGCGCCGCGTTTGCCGCCGACCTGCACACCACCGAGAAGCATCCCGTGAGCAAGGCGCCGGCCATCGGCATCACCAGCGCTCAGGCCCTGGACTGCAGCGGCGCCATCGAAGTCGACCTGAACGTCGGCGTCTACAGCGGCACCACCGTCGGCGCCCCGAACAACGTGACCACCTACGGCTGCAGCGCCTGGAACGAGAGCGGCGGCGAGGTCGTCTACCATGTGACGTTCCCCGCGGACGTGACCTGGGAAGTCGGCCTGAGCGGCATGACGGCCGACCAGGACCTGGCCGTGCTGGACGCCTGCGACGCGACCAACAACTGCCTCATCGTGGTCGACAGCGGCGTGTACGTGTCCGAGCCGTTCCCCGGCGAGTTCTTCTTCGTCGTGGACGGTTACGGCGGCGCGAACGGCCCCTTCACGATCACCTTCACGACGACCCCGTACGTGGCTCCCCCGTCGATGTGCGAACTGATCCAGGACGTGACCGGCACCTACTTCGCCGGTGACACCTGCGACGGCTACAACAACATCGCCACCAACGCCTGCGGCACGTACACCGAGAACGGCCTCGAGCACTACTACGAGATCCAGGTCCCGGCCGGCTGCTACTTCACGGCCAACGTGACCTACGACCTCGAGGACGGCGCCCTGTGGGTGCTGGACAGCTGCGCCGACGGCTACGCCTGCCTGGGCTACGCCGACGACACGCTCGGTGGCGAGCTGGAGACGGTCACCTACACGAACACGACCGGCGCCCTGCAGACGGTCATCCTGGTGCTCGATTCGTGGGGCACCGACGCCTGCGGTACGTACACGTTCGACTTCATCACGGACTGTGCCGTGGCGACCGAGGTCGAGTCGTTCGGCGGCGTGAAGGCGCTGTTCCGCTAGGACCGGCCTGGTTCATCGACGGTCCGCCCGGACCGTCACCAGGGCCCCGGGGACAGCCCCGGGGCCCTTCCTTGTCCCGGCAGCTGGCCCGCCCTACCTTGGCGGGCAACACCGCCATGCCGCCGGCCAGAAATTGCGCCCGGTCGCGCGACCCCAGCCACCCGAGGTGCACGATGGCCACCCGCCCGTCCCGCAAGCTGAAGACGTTTCCCAATCCCCATCCCGAGCGTGACTACGAGATCGAGTTCGACTGCCCGGAGTTCACCTGCCTGTGCCCGCTGACCGGCCAGCCCGACTTCGCGCGGTTCCTGATCACCTATGTCCCGGACCGCAAGTGCGTGGAATTGAAGTCCTTGAAGCTGTACCTGTGGTCGTTCCGCGACCAGGGCGCCTTCCACGAGAAGGTCACAAACCAGATCCTCGACGACCTGGTTGCGGCGATGCGGCCGCGCCGCCTGGACATCCGCGGCGAGTGGTTCGTGCGCGGCGGCATCACCACCGTGGTGAGGGTGTCGCATCCCTCCGCCGGGCCGGCGAACGGGAAAGACGGCGCCGGGTCGTAATATCCGGGCCTCGCCATGCATTCGTGACATCTCTGCCGTATCCTGACATGACCTGCCCGGGCTGTCGCTGCCGCCGGTCGCTGCCGGCGCCGTGTCCGGGTTTCATTCCAGGAGGCTGTCATGTCCCGTTCGTTCCCGTTCGCCCGCCTGGGACTGCTCCTGCTGCTGCTGCTGGCCGTGCCGGCCGCGGCACACGAGGAGCTGCCCCAGTTCGCCCGCATCGACGAAGCGCTGCAGGCCGGTCGGATCGATGCCGACCAGGCGTTGTTCCACCGCTTCCAGTACGTGTTCGACTGGGACAAGCTCCCGTCCGAGTTCGTGCCCGCCGAACGCACGCCGATCCGCTGCGCGACACCGCTGATCATCGAGTACAACCGCGTGCGCGACCAGCTGCGACCGGAGACGGTCGCCGCGATCGAGGCCTGGCTGGCTCCTCCCGCCGGCGACAAGCTGAGCTACATCAGCCCGGCAGGCCTGTTCCAGCTGACCTACGTGACCTCTGGCGGCAACGGCGTCCCGCCCGCGGACACCAATCCCGCCAACGGCGTGCCCGACTACATCGAGAAGATCGCCACCTACCTCGACACCTCCTGGGCCACCGAGATCACGCAGTGGGGCTTCACGGGCCCGCTGCACAGCCCCTACTACGCCATCGGGTTCGCGAACCAGTCGGGCGCCTATGGCTACACGACGATCACGGGCTCGACGACCCGCATCGTGCTGGAGAACGACTACGCCGGGTTCCCGGCCAACGACGATCCTGACGGCGACGCGCTCGGCGCGGCCAAGGTGACCTGCGCCCACGAGTTCAAGCATGCCTCGCAGTACCGCACCTCGCTGTGGAGCGAGGGCGGCTGGGTCGAGCTGGACGCCACCTGGACCGAGGACCTGGTCTTCGACGCCACCAACGACTACTACAACTACCTCGGCGCGGGCAGCGGCATCAGCTCGCCGGGCACGTCGCTGGACGGCGGCGGCACGGGCTCCT
>JAYRFB010000286.1:0-2773 GCA_041908585.1 Candidatus Krumholzibacteriia bacterium | reverse complement strand
CGGTCGCCGGCGGGATTCGGCGAGCACCGACCTCCTGCTGCTGCTGGGCGGTCGCCTCAAGCACCCGCGCGAGAACGACAATTTCGCCTATCTCGAGGGTGGCGTGCTGCTGGCCGGTTTCGACGAGCGGTTCACGGGCGACGACGCCGCCGGCGTGTCCGCTGACCGCCAGGCGAGCGGTCTGCTGGCGCAGGGCGGCGTGGTGCTGCCGCTGTCGCCCACGCGCGGGGTGGACGTCGGCCTGGCGCTGATCTCGCGGCCGCCGCTCATCGAGGGCACCGGCAGGAACCTGACGATCTCGTTGAACCTGGCGCTGACGCTGCGCGGCGGCGGCCGGAAGGAGCCCGCGGATGACCGGTGACGACGCCTTCCGCAATGCCTACGACGACGACGCGCGCGCCGCGTCCTACGACCAGCTCGAGTACCCGGCCACCTACAGCCTGGCCTTCCGCGACATTCCCGGGCTCATCGCCCGCCACCGCCGGGGCGATGGCCGCCGCGCGCTGGACTTCGGCTGCGGGGCGGGGCGCTCGACGCGGTTCCTGCAGCGGCTGGGCTACGAGGCGTGCGGCGCCGACATCTCGGCGGCCATGCTCGAACGCGCGCGCACGCGCGATCCCGGCGGCCGTTACGAGCAGGTGGCCGACGGCGACCTGGGTACGGCGGTGCCCGGTCCCTTCGACCTGATCCTCTCGGCCTTCACCTTCGACAACGTGCCCGGCTGGGACCGCAAGGTGGCGCTGTTGCGCCAGCTGGGCGAGCGGCTGGCGCCGGGCGGCCGGCTGGTCAACCTGCTCTCGTCGCCGGATATCTACACGCACGAGTGGCTGTCGTTCTCGACGAAGGACTTCCCGGAGAACCGCCACGCGCGCACCGGAGATGTCGTGCGCATCGTCATGCTGGACGTGCCGGACCGCCGGCCGGTGGACGACGTGCTGTGGGAACGCGCGGACTTCCTGGAGGTGTACCGGCGGGCGGGGCTCAGGCGGCTGGAGGAGCACCTCCCGCTGGGTCGTCCCGACGAGCCGTTCGCCTGGGTCAGCGAGACCGAGGTGGCGCCGTGGGTCATCGACGTGGTCGAGCGGTGCCCCTGACCGGCTGCCCTCCACCTCCGGGTTGCGCCGGCGCTACTGCCGGCCCGACCGCTCGGAACGACTTGAAGTGATTTCGACAATTAACTGTCAATAAATGCCTTGCGACCATGCGGCGGCGCCGGGCCAGGGGTTGAGCCCTCGGCCCGGCGGCGGCGGTCCGGGCCCGCGGCAGCGGAACCCGCCGCCGCGATTGAGCTTGCTCCGCGCCCGGCCTTCGGGTATATTGGCCTGACCCAGAGACCCCACGGCAGCGCAGGTGGGCTTTTTGAGGTGGGCTTCTAGTCCACTTTTTTTTTGAGCCCGAAGGATGGTGGCGGCGCCTTGGCCGAGTCAGGAACCCCCGACAGCGCGCGGATCGAGCCGAGGCGGATTGCCGCCGAGGTGATCGCGCTGCTGGAGGGTGAACTGGCCGGGCAGGGGTTCGAGCTGCTGGACGTGCGCGTGTTCCGTGGCGGCGGTCGCATCACGCTCCGCATCTTCGTGGACAAGGCCGGCGGGGGCATCACGCTGGACGAGGTGGCGACCGCGTCGCGCACCTGCGGGATGCTGCTGGAGGAAGCCGACCGCATCGCCGACCCGTACGTGCTGGAGGTCTCGTCGCCGGGCGTGCGGCGGCCGCTGCGGACGCGCGCGCACTGGCTGGCCGCGGTCGGGCAGCGCGTCGAGGCGAAGGTCGCCGTCACCGACGGCAGCAAGCGCCTGCGCGGCACGCTGGAGGCGGTGGGCGAGGCTTCGGTGACGATCCGCCCGCTGCCGCGCGCCGACGCCGAGCCGGGCTCGCCCGAGCCGAAGCCGGTCACCATCGGGATGGGCCGGCTGCGCGAAGGCAACCTGGATCCCGAGTTCGATGTGCAGGCGATCATCCACGCCGATCGCCGTCAGAAGAAGGACGCGAAGCAGCAGGCGCGCCGCGAGCGGCCGGTGCGTCGCAAGGGCCGCCCGAAGAACCGCGACAAGAAGGCGGGCGGCGGCCAGGACCAGCAGGAGAGTTAGCGCATGGACCACAACGTGCTGAACGCCCTGACGGAGATCGTCAGGGAGAAGAACATCGACAAGGCGATCATCATCGAGTCGCTCGAGGCCGGCCTGCAGTCGGCGGCCCGCAAGAAGCTGGGCGCCGAGGCGAACATCGATGCCAAGGTCGACCCGGTGACCGGCGAGATGAGCGTCGAGATGGTCAAGACGGTGGTCGAGGAGCTGGATGACCCGGACACGGACATCTCGCTCGAGGAAGCGCAGCTCGAGTTCGGTGACGAGGTCGGCCTGGGCGACGAGGTGCGCTGGCCGATGGACATCAAGGAGTTCGGCCGCAACGCCATCCTGGTGGCCAAGCAGATCCTGGTGCAGAAGGTCCGCGAGGCCGAGCGCGCCCAGATCTACGAGGAGTACAAGGACCGGGTCAACGAGATCATCGTCGGCACGGTGCAGCAGGTCGACCGCGGCAACGTGCTGGTCAACCTGGGCCGCACCGAGGCCATGATGCCGTTCCGCGAGCAGATCCGCGGCGAGAAGCTTCACCAGGGCAAGACGGTGCGCTGCTTCATCATCGAGGTGCTGGACAACGCGAAGGGCCCGCAGGTCATCCTCTCGCGCAGCCATCCCGGGTTCCTGAAGGCGCTCTTCGAGCAGGAAGTGCCGGAGATCCAGGAGAAGATCGTCGAGATCAAGGCCGTGGCGCG
>JAYRFB010000285.1:0-41643 GCA_041908585.1 Candidatus Krumholzibacteriia bacterium | reverse complement strand
GCCCCGGCATAGAGATCGCCGCCGTAGCTGGCCAGCGCCTTGACCGTCACTCCCGGGAGGCCGGCGCCGATCGGCTGCCACGACTTGCCGTCCCAGCGGGCAACGCTCTCCACGACCGTCCTGTCCGAGCGCGAGAATTGCCCTCCCGCGATCAGGTCGCCCGAGTGCTCCCCGAAGGACATGACGGGACCGTTGAGGCCGTCACCCAGAGTTCTGCCATCGGCGAGCAGTCCCTGCTCGAGTTCGAAGCGGACGACATTGGCGACGGGGCGGTCCTCGACCGCGTCGAGCTTGCCTCCCACCAGAACGCCGTTCCCGTAGGGGCGTATCGCGTAGACGTACCCCTGCAGGCCGGCAGGCTGGAAGCCGTCGCGCCAGTAGGCATCGGCGGGCAGCTGCGCGCGGGCGATCGTCCCGGTCGCAGCCAGGACCAGCACGAGGACCGGAAGCGAAGACAGGCGGCGGAACATGGCGTCCCCCGATCGCGGATCCATGGCATGGGCGAATGGCTCAACGTGGCGATCATAGCACGACGGCCCGCCCGCGTCACGCCCCCCGCACGAAGACATCCTCCCCCAGCGCCGGCTCGGCCGTGAACCCCACCTTGCGCAGGTACCAGCGGTGCCTGGCGCTGCCGCCGGTGGCCACGAAGCGGCGGGCGCCCGGGCAGTCCACGACCGACGACCACGAGCGGTAGAAATAGTGCGCGCAGCGGAAGTCCCGGTACTGGGGAATGACGTAGTCCAGGTGCACGCGCAGGTCGCCGCCCGCGACGGGCTCGCAGACCACCAACCCCACCGGCTGCATATCGCGCAGGATGAAGACGAAGCGCGGGTCGGCGATGGCCGCCTCGTCGAAGCCGGGGCTGAACTTCGCGATGTCCGCGCCATGGAATTCCAGGAACCGCCGCAGGTAGCGGTTGTCCCGCCGGCGGATGTCCAGCAGCTCGAACGCCACGCTGCGGCCGGGCTGCATGCGGGCCAGGAAGACCACGTTGACCACGGCGATGAAGCCGTTGACCAGCAGCACGGGCACGGCCCCCACCAGCCAGCCGTACGCCGCGAACAGCGTGGCGCCCAGCAGGTTGAGGGCGCGCAGCCGCGCCACCGAGTTCATCGTCAGCGAGATGGCCACCAGCAGGGAGGCCGCATAGCCGAGGATCTCGATCCAGTTCATCGTCCGCTTCCGGGTTGGGGGTGACGAGCCGGGGCCCCACGCTAGGAGCCGCGGCGGTTTCCGGCAACCCGCCGGCCGCGGAGCCGGCTCAGGTTTCGCCCGTCGCGGCCGATAATCGCGGGGAATCGCCACAACCGCGGACGGAGATCCATGAAGGTGCTGGTGCTGGACACGAGCGCGATGGCGCGACGCCTCATCCGCGAGGAACTCGTCATGGGCGGCTACGAGGTCGTCGAGGCCGAGAGCCGCTCGCGGGCCCTGTCGCTGCTGAAGCGGACGCCGGACATCTCGCTGATCACCACGCCCGTGGTGCTCGAGGACGGCGACGGCTTCGCCTTCATCCGCGACCTGCACTCGCCCGGGCTGAGGGCCGAGCTGGAGCGCATCGGCAACCACGACCTGCCGGCGATGCTGGTGACCGGCAACGACACCGACGCCGACCGCCTGCGCGGTTTCCAGGTGGGCGCCGCCGACTTCATCCAGAAGCCCTGGGGGCGCGGCCGCCTGCTGGCGCGCGTGGACGCCATCCTGGGCCGCGGAGAGGAACTGTCCGGCATGCAGGTCCTGGTCGCCGACGACAGCCCCTTCGCGCGCAAGTTCGTGCGCACCTGCCTGACGCGCCTGGGCGTGACGGTGCACGAGGCCGACGACGGCGACGTCGCCCTGGACTTCCTGCGCGACCACCGCGTGGACCTGCTGGTGACGGACCTGAACATGGTGCGCATGCACGGCGACGAGCTGTGCCTGAAGGTGCGCGGCGAGCTGGGCCTGACCGACCTGCCGGTGATCTTCCTGACCGCCAACGACGACCAGACGACGGTGCTGGCGCTGTTCAAGCTGGGCGCCACCGACCACCTGCGGAAGCCGTTCCTGCAGGAGGAACTGACCGCCCGGCTCAAGGTGCACCTCGAGCGCGAGCGGCTGGTAGCGAAGCTGCGCGACGTGGCTCACTGCGGGGCGGGTGCCGGCAAACCGGGCTAGCCGGCGCGCCGGCGCCCCGTCGATTCCAGTCGACCCGATGCGGAGTGATCAGGCGTCACTTCACCAGCGTCAAACGCCGCGAAATCGTCCCCGCCTCCGTCCACAGCCGGCAGGCGTAGCTGCCCGACGCCACGGGCCGGCCGCCGTCGTCGCACCCGTTCCAGACCGCGGCGTGGCGGCCGGCCGGCAGCTCGCCGGCCGCCAGCGTCGCCACGCGCCGCCCGTCCAGCGAGTAGATCGTCAGTTCGGCGCGCCCGGCAACGGCCAGCTCGAACGACACCGTCGTCGACGGGTTGAACGGGTTGGGATACGGCGCGCCCAGCGCGGTGACCGCCGGCACCGAAGTCGGCCCCTCCACGGCGCTGGCGATGCCGTGCTGGATGGTGAGCACGCGGTCGCCCTCGACGTTCACGCGCACGCTCGTCGTGCCGTCGGGCCAGCGCACGATGACGCTGTCGGCCGTCGTCGCGCTCCCCAGCCCGAAGGCGACGCGGCGCGCGTGCTGGCCCAGGCCCTCGCCGCCGCCGGACACGTGCCGCAGCTGAGAGACGCCGCCGCTGACCAGCCGCACCGTGGCGCCGATGGCCTCGCGCCGCGCGCCGCTGCCCACCAGGTCAAGGTGCAGCCAGTGGCCCCGCCCGACGATGGTGTTGCGCAGCAGCACGTTCGCCTGGCCGTCGCGCGAGAGGTAGAGGTCCAGGCCGCCGTCGCCGTCGACGTCGCCGCAGGCCACGGCGGTCGTGGCTCCCAGCGCCGCCGGCACCAGCTGCGAGGCCGCGAACTGGCCGGCGCCGTCGCCGAACAGCAGCAGGTCCGGCTCGCCGTGGCGCGCCACGTAGAGGTCCAGCGCGCCGTCGTTGTCGAGGTCGGCCATGGCCAGGCCGCGGCCGGGACCCGCGTCGCCCAGCCCGGGGCCGTTCATGATCTCGAAGTACGTGCCCTCGTTCCGGTAGCAGACATCGACCTGTCCGTCGTTGACCAGGTAGAGGTCCAGGTCGCCGTCGCCGTCCAGGTCGCCCCACGAGGCGGCCTGTCCGTTGCTGCCGTTGCCGAGCAGGCCCGTGTTCATGAAGCCCGAGACGCCGACGTTCTGCACGAGCTGGTTGGCCTGCCAGGACAGCACACGGTAGGCGTCCTGGTCGCCGTCGCGATCATAGTCGGCCCACGGCGCGGCGGTGCCGTTGCCTGTCGCCTGCAGCGCCGCGATGCCCTGCCCCAGCAGGAAGAACTGCCCGCCGCCGATGTCGCCGAACGAGCGGAAGACCTGGCTCGTCGAGCCGTGGTTGACCAGATGGAGGTCCAGCAGGCCGTCGTTGTCGTAGTCGACCCAGGCGGCGGCGCGGCCGGCTCCCGCGTCGTCCACGCCGAACTGCGCGACGTTCGTCCAGGTGCCGCCGCCGGCGGTGAGCAGGCGGTTGGCCTGGCCGTCGCGCACCAGGTACACGTCCTGGTCGCCGTCGCCGTCGAAGTCGGCCCAGGCGGCCGCCATCGTCAGGCCCGCTTCGGCCAGCGGTCCGGTGGCGATGTCGGTGAACGCCAGGCCGCCGTCGTTGCGCAGCAGGCGGTTGGCTGTGCCGCGGTTGCAGACGAAGATGTCCAGGTCGTCGTCGTCGTCGACGTCGACGAGGCTGACGCCGCGCCCGGCGCCCGTGTCGCCGAGCGCGCCGGACGAGATGGCGACGAACGGCGGGTCCAGGTAGGTGCCGCCAAGGGGCAGCGGCGGTCCGTTGGTGGTCACAGCGCCGCTGACGATCGGCGTGGCCGGCAGCGACCAGCCCGGCACGGGTTGCCAGGTCAGCGTGTAGGTGCCGGCATCCCAGACCAGGACCACGGCGTCGCCGCTGCCGGTCTCGACGAAGCCGTTCGGACCCTCCAGGCTCCACGGCGCCAGAAGACCCGTGGGTTGCACGGTGATCGTCACGGCCAGCGAACCCACGGACGGGCGGTAGTTGAAGGTCATGACCGGCGCGCTGGCGCTCACCCCGTCGACGAACAGGGGCGCCGCGGCGCCGTTCCACCAGGTGGCCGCCGGGCTGGTGATCGGCGTGAACAGCACGTGGTCGGGCGACGACCAGAGGTCGGTGGCGTCGCCCTGGCCGAAGCCGTTCTCCAGGTCCCAGCGCCCATCGGCCTGCACCAGCGTGGTGTAGTAGTGCTGCGACGGCGTCATCTGCTGGTTGTTGTTGCTGCCGTTGGTATCGACGTGCCAGATGGCCAGGCCCTCGTCCGGCAGCGAGGCATCGCGGCCCGTGCGCTGCCTGTTCTCGATGAGGTAGTATTCGTTGGCGAACGACGGGCGGTTCACCTTGTAGAACTGGTTGATACCCGCCGTGACCGGCAGGTTGGCGACGGCGGTGGTCAGCGTGGTCAGCGACGTCGCCCAGCCGGACATCATCCGGAACGGCGCGCTGGGCTGCACGGGGTTGTTGGCAGGGCCGCCGTTGCACATGAGGCAGAAGCGGCCGACCCCCGCGGAATCGCCGTCGTAGTCGTAGAGGTCGGGCCAGCCGCACAGCATGTGGCCGTTCTCGTGGCAGAAGGTGCCGAGCGACGGGCCACCGCCGATGTTCGTGATCTGGTAGCTGCCGGTGGTGACGCCGTCGGCCGAGTAGGAGATGCTGCTGGCGTGCGGCCACAGCCCCTGCGACCAGCCCTGCGTGGGCTCGCCGGCGTAGAACACGTTGAGGGCGTCGACGCGACCGTCATGGTTGGCGTCGTACTGGCTGTAGTCGAAGCCCTGGTTGTTCAGCCAGATCAGGGCCTCGCGGATCAACTCGCGGGCGCGCTGGCCGTAGGTCACCGTGCTCGTGTCGTAGTAGGTCTTCGGCTGCGCAGCGCGGTAGTACACCGTGGGAACGAAGTTCGTGTAGGTCAGCAGTCCGTCGGACACGTCGTAGTAGTAGTCGCGGACCGAGCCGTTGTTGCCGTAGCCCGTGTAGCCCGGCAGGTTCAGGTAGTCCCCGAAATGCGCGGCCGGGATGGCCCCGACCTGGTCGCTGAAGTCGATCAGCAGCGTGATGCCCTGCACGTTGCCGGTGACGACCGCGGCCGCGGCCTTGCCGGCATCGCGGAACGACGGCGTGCCTTCGGCATCCAGCACCGCCTGCACTGCCGACGCCTGCCGGCGCCGCTCCCCGAGCGGGATCCGCAGGTGAGGCGCCAGCCCCAGCGTCGACGGCGCGGCACCGCCGACGCGCACGCCTGTGCTCACCAGCGAGGCGCCGTCCGCGGCCAGGCGCGCGTAGCAGATGACCCCGGTGTCCTTGTCTCGCACCAGCGTGTAGCCGTCCGGCGTCTCGATGTGCTGGTAGAACTCGTCGCCCCAGACCACGACCGGCACGGTCGCTCCGTCGGGCTGGCGCAGGTCGAAGCGGTCGCCCCAGTGCGGTGCGGACTGCGCCGGCGCCGGAGCCAGGGACAGGCCGGCGATCGCCAGGCCGGCAACGATGAGCGGAAGGGCGAACCTGGACCTGGGCGCGGCGTGCTGGCGCATGTCTCGGCTTTCCTGGGTTGGCGTGTCCGGGCGGCGGCGTGCTGCGCGCCGCGGTCGGGGCCGCGGGATGTGGGGCGATCGCAGGCTCCCTCCAGCCATATAATATCATTCCGCAAATGGTCAGACAATACGCGACTTCGCGGCGGCGACCAGGGCCAGGAATGCCGGGACGTCCAGGCCCTCATCCTCCACCAGCGGCAACTGCGGGAAACGACGGCGAATCGACGCGGCCAGGAGCCCGTCGGCCGCCACCGGGCTCCCGCCGGGTTCCGGGTAGCGGGCGGCGGTCCCCACCCCGCAGCTCGGCGAGCGCGCCTTCAGCACGTAGCCCGCCACGCCGGCCGCCTGGCAACGGTCGAGCGCGGCGTCGATCCACGCCTGGACGCGCCCGGTCCAGTCCTCGCCCGTGCGCACGCCGACCATCCGCGGAGATGCCTCCGGCCCGAACAGGTCGACCGGCTCGCGCGGCACCGGCATGCCGGCCCCGGTCTCCGGGCACAGCGGCACCAGCTCCGCCGCGCGCGCCAGCTCGTCGCGCACCGTCGCGCACGCCTTCAGCTGCCCGTCGTAGCGAACGGGCTCGCCCAGCAGGCAGGCGCTGACCGCCACGCGCAGTGGCGTCGCGGGCGCGTCATCGTGTCCGGTCATGCGTCACTCCAGCACGCGCAGCGTGCCGTCGAGGGGCAGCACCAGCAGGCGCTTGCCGTCCGGCGTCCAGGCGAGGTCGTAGGGCGATTCCGCGAGCGGGATCTTCAGGAGGTGCGCGCCGTTCGCCGGATCCCAGACATGAACGTGGTCATCCGCGCCGCAGGTCGCCAGTCGGCTGCCGTCCGGGGAGTAGGCGATGGCGAGTTGACCGCCGCCGGTCACGCGCATCTCGCGCACACGGCTCCAGCCGGCAGTCTCCCAGATCACGATCCGGCCCGAGGCCGAGGCGGCCGCCAGGTGGGCGCCATCGGGCGAGAACGCAGCCTGCAGCGCGCCGGGACCGTGGCCCTCCAGCCGCGCCAGCTCGCGACCCAGCGCCTGGTCGCGCACGCGCACGACGCCGTCGTGGCTGCACGCGGCGAGCAGCGGCCGGGCGGGATGCCAGGCAGCGTCGCTGACGGCGGCACCGGCCTCCACGACTCCGGCTTCGGCGCCGTCGGCGACGGCCCAGACCGGCAGCCTGCCGTCCTGCGCCGGGGCCGCCAGCCAGCGGCCGTCGGGACTGAAGACGGCGGCAAGCGACTGCGTGCCCAAGGCGTGCTCGCGGACAAGGCGCGGCGGCTGGTCGCCCGCTTCACCTGCGGGGCCTGCACCGGCGCGATCCGTTCCGGCGGGGCGCATGTCCCAGAGGCGCAGCAGCCCGTCGTTCCCGGTCGTCGCCAGCAGCGAATCGCCGGGACTCCACGTCGCACGGACGCCTGACTCGCCGTGCGCATCCCATCGCCGGTCCTGCGTCCCGGCGGCCACGTCGAAGACCGCCGCCCAGCCACCCCAGCCGGTGACCGCCGCGCGTCGCCCGTCCGCGCTCACCGACACGCCGTACGCGGTGTGTGGCAGGCTCCAGCGTGCAGCCGCTGTGTCGAGCGCGTCGAGGTCCCAGCGACGCAGCGTCCCGTCGGCATCGCCGCTCCACAGCGTGGTGCCGCCCGGCAGCGATGCAATGGCCGTGACCGCCGCGGCGTGGCCATGCAGCGCGGCCAGGTGCTCACCCGACTCGGCGTCCCACAGCCGCACCGTCAGGTCCTTCGCCGCGGTCGCCAGGCGACGGCCGCCGGGAAGCCAGGCCACATCGTTCAACGCCAGGCGCGCCCCCTCGGGCTGGCGGTGCAGCGATCGCACCAGCGTACCGCCTGCCGTGTCCCAGAGCCGCAGCACGCCGTCGTCGTGGGCCACCGCGAGGCGCGCGCCGTCGGGAGAGAGCCGGCACTCGTTGACGCGCTTGTAGGCGGGGTCCTCGGGCGGCAGCAGGTGCAGGCCGCGCGCGCCGTCGGCGACATCGTACGCCGCCACGTCGAAATCCCAGGTCCCGAGCCACAGGCGGCGCCCGTCGGGCGCGTAGTTCACCGCGCCGATGGGCTTGACCCCGTGCTCGAGGTGGCGGCGGCGCGCGCCGGTGGCCGCGTCCCAGGTGTCGACGACGCCGTGGACGCCGCGCCCCGCCTCGCGTCGCCAGGAGGCGGTGCAAAGCTCGGTGCCGTCGGGACTCCAGGCGACGGCGGCCACGCCCTGGCCGATGTCATCGATGCGCAGCCCCTCGGCCCGGGTGGCGATGTCCCACACGCGCAACGTGCCGTCCGACGAGACGCTCGCCAGGCGGTCCCCGTCCGGCGAGAAGCGGGCGTTCCAGGTCGGCTTGGCGTGGCCGGCGAGCGCCGCGACGACATCCCCGGTCCTCCCGTCGCGCAGCCAGACCTCCTGGCCGGCACAGACGGCGATCAGCCGGCCGTCGGGGCTCGCGGCCAGGTCGGTGACCGGCTCGCCGCCCGCGGCAACGACCAACCCGCTGCGGTCGAGCTCGCGCCTCAGGTGGCGCCATTCCCAGCCCCGGTGCGGGACCGGCGCCTCGTCCAGCCAGTGCCGCGCCGCAACGACGTCGTGAAGCTGCAGCGACGTGCCGGCGGCGACGAGCGCCGCGGCGTAATAGCGGCGGTCCATCTCCGCGGTTCCGCCCGGCTCCGCCGCGGCGGCCGGCGCGATCACCAGGGGCGGCACGCCTGTCACGAGGGTCAAGATCGCCAGGAACGTCGGGATCGTCAGGATCGCCAGGTTCGCCGGGACCATGGCGACAAGCGGCAGGAAACAGCGGGAGCGCGGCATCGGTTCCTCCGGGGGCCGCCGGGCGGGAACGTCCGGCGAAACAGGGACAACGACAGGTCGGTAGCGGCCGCCACCGCCGGGAACGCGACGGGCGCGGGCCGTCAGCCCGCGCCCGCCATCGGCACCGCGCGCGGCGGCACTCTTCCGGCTAGCCCTTGCCGACCAGCTTCCTGTGCGCCTCGATCAGCTGGTCCACCACGCCCGGGTCCGCAAGCGTCGTGACGTCACCCAGTCCCGTGTACTCGCCGGCGGCGATCTTGCGCAGGATCCGCCGCATGATCTTGCCCGAACGCGTCTTGGGCAGGCCCGGCACGATCATGATGGCATCCGGCGTCGCGATCGGCCCGATCACGTGCCGCACCTGCTCCTTCAGCGCGCCGACCAGCTCGCTGCCGGAGGCACCGTTGGCGTCCGCGCTCAGGATCACGTACGAGAAGATGCCCTGGCCCTTGATCTCGTGCGGGAAGCCGACCACGGCGGCCTCGGCCACGGCCTCGTGCGCCACCAGCGCGCTCTCCACCTCGGCCGTGCCCAGGCGATGCCCGCTGACGTTGATCACGTCATCGACGCGGCCGGTGATCCAGTAGTAGCCGTCCTCGTCGCGCCGGCAGCCGTCGCCCGTGAAGTAGTAGCCGGGGTACTGCGTGAAGTAGGTCTCGTGGAAGCGCTGGTGGTCGCCCCAGACCGTGCGCGCCTGGCCGGGCCACGTGCGCTCGATGCAGAGATTGCCCGTCACGCCGTTGCCCTCGAGCACCTGGCCGTCGGCGTCCATCAGCACCGGCTTGACGCCGAAGAACGGGAGCGTCGCCGAGCCGGGCTTCAGCGGCGTGATGCCCGGCAGCGGCGTGATCATGATCCCGCCCGTCTCGGTCTGCCACCAGGTGTCCACCACGCAGCAGCGCTTCTTGCCGATCTTCTCCCAGTACCATTTCCAGGTGTCGGGATTGATCGGCTCGCCGACCGTGCCCAGGAGGCGCAGGGAGTCGCGCGATGACTTCTTCAGCCAGTCGTCGCCCTCGCGCGCGATGGCGCGGATCGCCGTGGGCGCCGTGTAGAAGATGTTGACCTTGAGGTCGTCGACGATCTGCCAGTAGCGCCCGGCATCGGGATAGGTCGGGATCGACTCGAACATCACCGTCGTGGCGCCGTTGGCCAGCGGACCGTAGATGATGTAGGAGTGGCCCGTGATCCAGCCGATGTCCGCCGCGCAGAAGTAGATGTCGCCGGGCCGGTAGTTGAACACCATCCGGTGCGTCATCGCCGCGTAGACCAGGTAGCCGCCGGTGGTGTGCATCACGCCCTTGGGCTTGCCGGTGGAGCCAGAGGTGTAGAGGATGAACAGCGGATCCTCGGCCCCCACCCACTCCATCGTGCAGGTGGAGCGCTGCTTGCGCATCTCCTCGTCCAGCCAGAAGTCGCGCCCCGGGCGCATGTGGGTGGCGTGGTCGGTGCGCCGCGCCACCAGCACCGTCTGCACGGTGTCCAGCCCGTCGACGGCGCGGTCCACCGTCTCCTTCAGCTTGACGATCTTGCCCCCGCGGTAGCCCTCGTTGGCCGTCACCACCAGGCGGCACTGGGCGTCCAGGATGCGGTCGCGGATGGCGTCGGCGCTGAAGCCGCCGAAGATGATCGAGTGGACGGCACCGATGCGGGCGCAGGCGAGCATCGTGTAGGCCAGCTCCGGCACCATCGGCATGTAGATGGCGACACGGTCGCCCTTCTGCACGCCGTGCGCCTTGAGGACGTTGGCCACGCGCGCGACCTGGTGCTTGAGCTGGCGATAGGTGATGTGCTCGTACTGCCCCGGCTCGTCCTTCACCCAGATGATGGCCGTCTTGTCGGAGTGGGTGTCCAGGTGCCGGTCGACGCAGTTGTAGCAGGCATTCAGGCGGCCGCCGTTGTACCAGCTGAAGTCGACGTTCTCGTAGTCGTGGTCGTAGACCATGCGCGGCGGGACGAACCACGAGATGTTCTCGGCCTGCTTGCCCCAGAAGGTCTCCGGATCGTCGAGCGACAGGCGGTAAAGCCGCTGGTACTCGGCCATGCTGCCGATATGGGACGTCGCGGCGACGTCGGGATTCGGCCCGTAGATCTCGCGCTTGCTGTCGTCGGCCATGGTTCGGCCCTCCTGGGCGGTGCGCTGGGGGACGGCCGCCGCGCGGCGGTGCGGGCACGCCGGCGGCGGGACGAGGTGGCTGAGGGGCAGCAGCCCAGTGAAGTCATACCATTGTTGTCCCCGTCGAACAAGACCCTGCAGGATCCGGGGTGATCGTCGCCGCCGACGGGCGCCGGGCACGTCGTCCTTGCCAGCCGGGTGCGGCACGGGCATCATGCCGGAAAGCCCGCCCGAGACGGCGGCCCGCCCCCCGAACCCGGAGCCGGACCTGCGCATGCTGCGATCCCCCACTGCCCGGCGTGCCCTGGGCATCGCGCTGGGCGCCCTGGCCGGCGCCAGCCTTTGCCTGAGCGTGATGCCGATGGCGCTGCAGGCGGCCGGCTACGGCAGCCACGTGGCCATCGGCGTCTACCTGGCGCGCCTGGCGCCCATGGCCGCCCTGGTGATGGCGGCCGGCGGCTTCGGCGTAGCGCGTTCGCGGCACCCGCTGCCGGCGGCCGCCGTGTTCTCGCTGGCGGGCCTGGCGACAAGCCTGTCGCTGGCCGCCTGGGGCCTGGGCCGCGAGCCGCGGCTCCTGGCCGTGTCCGCGGCGGCGGGCTGGCTGTACGGCCTGCTGGGCGGGCTCATCCTGGGGCGCGTGCTGGCACCGCCACCCGACGACGCAACGGCTGCCGCGCACGGCGACGGGGACCGCAACGCACCGATGGCTGGTGACACTGCGGACACGACGGACGCGGGGACCGCCCCGGTGGACGATCCCCGCGATTATCCCTGATCGCGAAGCTCACGGGGCCCGGCCGACCCTGATCGCGGCCGGCCTGTCGCGGCTCAGCCGCGCGCACCCTCGCCGTCGGTCAGGCGCCTCAGCTCGTCGACCGCCACTGCCACGGCCTGCGCCTGCGCCTGCAGGTCCTGGCCGGCGGCCGCCGATTGCTCGGCGCTGGCTGCGGTGCCCTGCGTGACGTGGTCGAGCCTGTTGACCGCCGACGTCACGTTGCCGACGCCCTGCGCCTGCTCGCGGCTGGCCGTGGCCACCTGCCCGACCAGTTCCCGGACCGAGGCCACGCCCTCGGCGATCTCGCCCAGGATCCGCCCGACCTGGCCCGCCGCCGTCACGCCCTGGTCCGAGCTGCGGCGCGCCTGCTCGATGAGCCCGCCCGTGCTGCGGGCGGCCTCGGCGCTGCGGTGCGCCAGGTTGCGCACCTCCTCGGCCACCACGGCGAAGCCGCGGCCGGCGTCGCCGGCGCGCGCGGCCTCCACCGCGGCGTTGAGGGCCAGCAGGTTGGTCTGGAAGGCGATCTCGTCGATCGTCTTGAGGATGCGCGCGGTCTCGTCGCTGGAGGCCTTGATCTCGCCCATGACGCGGCCGAGGTTGTCCATGGCCGCCAGGCCGCGACCGGCCGCGCCGGACGCCTCCCCGGCCAGCCCGTCGGTGCGGTCGGCGTTCTCGGCGTTGCGGCGTGTCGTGGTCAGGATCTGCTCCATGGCGGCGCTCACCTCCTGCAGGGAGGCCGCCTGCTGGTTGGCGCCCTCGGCCAGGCTCTGGCTGCTGGACGCCACCTCCGTCGACGAGTGGCTCACCTGCGCCGACGCCGCGTTGAGCGCATCTGCCACGCCGCCGACCTGCCGCGCGATGCGGCCGGAAACCACGAACCATACGGCTCCCGCCAGCAGCAGCGAGATGAGGCTGGCGATGCCGATCAGGATGATGGTCCGCTGCGAGTAACGGGTCACCGCGGCCTCGGCCGCGCCGAACTCCTCGAGGTACGAGCCGGCGCCGATCACCCAGTCCCACGGCTCGAAGTAGACGAAGCGCGCGACCTTCTCCCGCGCCCGCTCCTCGCCCGCGTTGAGCCAGGGGTAGACCTGCTCGCCGACCTCGCCCTCGCCCAGCGCCTTGGCCTTGGTGACGATCTCCTGGATGAACGCCGTGCCGTTGGCGTCCTTGGCCTCCCAGAGGCTCTCGCCGTCGCGCTTGCCGCCCTTCGAGATCACGTAGTTGCCCTTGCCGTCCAGCACGTAGACGTAGCCCGTCTGGCCCACGACCACGTCCATGATCGACTGGCGCAGCGCCGTGGCGCTCTCCAGAGGCACGCCGAAGTAGGACATGCCGATCACGGCACCCGCGGTGTCGCGCAGCGGTTCGTAGGCGGTCACGTACCAGCGGTCGACGACGAAGGCGCGGCCGCGGTAGGTGCGGCCCGCCAGGACCTCGGCCACCACCGGGTTCGGCTTGCCGTCGGGATTGCCGGCGGGGATGAAGGTGCCGATGGCGCGGCGCCCCTCCTTGTTCAGCACGTTCGTGCAGACGCGGAGCATGTCGCCGGACTCGTTCATGCGCTGGAAGATGGTGGCGGTGCCGCCGAGCTGGGCCTGCACCTCGTCGACCACCGGGCTCGGCGCGGTCGCGTCGCTGTTCTGGCCCAGCCAGGTTCCGCCGACCTGCAGCTGCGGCAAGGTCACGGCAACCTGCGCCTTCGTGAACTGGTTGACCGCGTCCCAGGACACCGGCTGGTCCCCGATCGCGGCGCCGCCGGCGCGGGCCAGCGTGGCGCGCGTCACGGCCAGGCCGTCGGCCACCGCGTCCTCGAGCACGGCCTGCTGCGTCAGGCACATCGTCTCGATGCCGGTGACGATATGGTCGAGGTCCGCCTTGGCCAGACGCTGCACCTCGACTGCCGTGGCCTCGCGCATGCGATGCTCGGAGACCACGACCACGCCGAAGATCAGTCCCAGCGGGACGAGCAGCAGCAGCAGGCCCGTGGAGAGCATGCGGGATCGCAACGAGACCCGGTCCATCATGGCGAGCTCCTTCGCAGACGCACGTTCAAGGCGGCCCGGAGGCCCCCGTTCGGCTCGATCTCCTATCGGCAGATACGGACATCCCTTGACCGCTATTGCGGGATCGTCCCGGGAAGGATCAGGCGCGCGCGGCCAGGACGGTCAGCGGCCAGGTGATGGTGCGGTGCGCTCCGGCGGCGCCCCAGGCGCGCCCGAGGTCGGCCTCCCGGGCGGCCACCGGGTCGGCGCCGGTGGCGGCCAGGCACGCGGCAACCGCCGACCAGCTCGCCAGATAGAGGCGCAGCCGGGCCAGGTCCCACGTGGCCCGCATCGCGAAAGCCGGCGCCTCCAGCGGGCGGCCGGGCAGGGGAATCCCGGCGTAGCGGTTCTCGACGTGGCGCCGCTCGGGCGGCCACCAGGGGCCCAGTCCGGCGTAGAGCGCGTCGACCACCGCGTCGACGGCGGGCGTGACCCGCGGCAGGTCGTAGGTCCACGCCGCCAGCACCGCGCCGGGCGCCGCCACGCGCGCCACCTCGGCCCCGAACGCGGCGTGGTCCAGCCAGTGCCAGGCCTGCGCCACGGTGACCAGGTCCACCGAACCGTCGCGCAGCGCGGGCAGGCGCTCGGCGGCGAGGTGGTAGCGCACGCGGGGATCGGGCGCGGCGGCCGCCAGCTGGCGGTCGCTGGGATCGCTGGCCTCGACGCGCGTGAACCGTGACGCCAGCGCCAGCGCCGCCTGGCCGCTGCCGCAGCCGGCGTCCCAGGCCAGCTCGCGGCGTGCGCATTGCGCGGCCAGCCAGTCGATGAGCTCGTCGGGATAGGTCGGACGACCGGCCGCGTACGGGCCGGCCTGGCGCGAGAAATGGTCCCGGAAGGCCATGGTCGCAGCGCGCCGCGCGATCAGCGCGACCGCAGCCGCTCGAACAGCCCCTTGAGATCGCCGAACTTCGCCGCGTAGTCGGCCATGCTGCGCTCGATGACCTCGTGCGCCTCGGCGCGCCCGTAGATGTGCGTGATCTCGGTCTCGGTGCGGCGGGTGCCGGGGGCGTCCTTGTAGGTCAGGAAGTAGTGGCGCAGGCGCTCGATCATCGGCGCCGGGCACTCGTAGATGTCGCGCAGGTGGCCGTAGATGGCGTCGGTGCCCAGCACGGCGATGATCTTGTCGTCGGCCTCGTTGCCGTCGATCATGCGCAGGCCGCCGATGGGCGTCACCGTCAGCAGGATGTCGCCGTGGGTGATCGTCTTCTCGGCCAGGATGCAGATGTCCAGGGGGTCGCCGTCGCCGACGATGCCCCCGCGCGAAGCCTGCTTCATGCAGAACTCGGCCACCTTCGCGCCGCAGTACGTCTGCGGCAGCAGGCCGTACAGGGTGGGATACACGTTCGAGAATTTCTGCGGACGGTCCACCTTGAGCAGGCCGGTGGGCTTGTCCAGCTCGTACTTCACCGTGTCGGTGGGGACGATTTCGACGTAGGCGGTCACACGCTCGGGCGCCTCGTCGCCGATGGCCACGCCGTGCCAGGGATGCGCGCGGAACAGGTGGTGCAGGAGGTTGATATCGACGTCCATGACCGGTGACTCCCACGCTCGGGTTGGGGCTCCATCGCGGCGGCCGGTCCTGCTGCCGTCGGAATGGACAGGCGACAAGATACGGCATCGGGGCCCGAATGCGAACCGGCATCCGGGCGGGCGCCGCGTGGACATCGCGCCCGATTGTTGTATTCTTGACCGTGTCGGCGCCACCCGAGGCCCGGCGGCGGCCGGCCGTGTATCGGCCCGTCCCGCCCGAGGTTGACCCCCATGCCCGCAGGCCGTGCAACCGGGGCCCACGCCCCCGTCCCCGCTCCCGCCGCCCGACCGCAGGCAGCGGTGCCGGCCGCCGTGCTGCCGGGACCGGGACCGGCGGCCTTCCCGCTGGCCGGCCCGGACGCCAGCGGCCCGCTGGTCGACCCGCAGGGGCGGCGCCTGGACTACCTTCGCCTGGCTGTCACCGACCGCTGCAACCTCCGCTGCCGCTACTGCCTGCCCGCGGCGGGCGTCGAGCTGGCCGCCAACGACGAGATCCTGTCCCTGGACGAGCTGGCCCGCCTGGGCGCGCTGTTCGCGGGGCTTGGCGTGCGCAGCTTCCGGCTGACCGGCGGCGAGCCGCTGGTCCGGCGCGGCGTCGTGGACCTTGTCGCGGCCCTGCGCGCGCTGCCGTCGCGCCCGGAGGTCCTGCTGACGACCAACGGCCTGCTGCTGGCCGACCACCTCGATGCGCTCGTCGCGGCAGGGCTGCGTCGCGTGAACCTCAGCCTCGACTCGCTGGACGAGGGCACCTGGACGGCGATCACGCGCCGTGAAGGGTTCGCGCGAGCGCGCGCCGCCATCGACGAGGTGCTGGCGCGCGGCATGGGCCTCAAGCTGAACATGGTGGTGCTGCCGGGCTGGAACGATCACGAGCTGGACGCCTTCGTCGAGCTGACGCGGGAGCGCCCGCTGACCGTGCGCTTCATCGAGCCGATGCCGTTCGTCGGCGAGGGCCGGCAATGCGGCCCGGGCATCTCCGGTCCGGCGATCCTGGCGCGCCTGGCGGCGGGCCCTCGGCTGGAGCCGGAGCCGGTGCGTCCCGGCTCGGTGGAGAAGCTGTTCAAACTGCCGGGGCACGCCGGCCGGATCGGCATCATCGAGGGCCACAGCCGCACGTTCTGCGGCAGCTGCCGGCGCCTGCGCCTGGACGCGCGCGGCCGGCTGCGCACCTGTCTCTACGGCCGCCCGGCGGCATTCCTGCGCCCGCTGATCCGCGCCGGCGCCGACGACGGCGCGCTGGCGGCCGCCGTGCGCGCGGCGGTGGCTGGCCGGCTGCCCGACGGCGTGTCCGCCGAGGCCGACCACCGGCGGCACAATCTCGAGAGCATGATCAACATCGGCGGCTAGACGCGTCGCGCCCCGCGACGGGCAGCGGCGACTGCGGAGCGAGTGATGACCACCGGCAAGACGGGCGGCACGACGGGTGACACGACAAACGGCGCGACGGGCGACGCGACGGGCGGCGCGACGGGCAACTTGCGCACCCTCACGATCACGCGCCCGGATGACTGGCACCTTCACCTGCGCGACGGCGACCTCATGGCCGCCGTGCTGCCGTGGACCACGCGCTGCTTCGCCCGCGCCGTGGTCATGCCGAACCTCAGGCCGCCGGTGACGACGGCCGCCGCGGCGGCCGCCTACTACGAGCGCATCCTCGACGCGCTGCACCCGGACGTCGACTTCACGCCGCTGATGACGCTCTACCTGACCGACACCATGAAGCCGGCCGAGATCGAGCGCGCGAAGGCACAGGGCCTTGTCGTCGCCGCCAAGCTGTACCCGGCGGGCGCCACGACGAACGCCGACGCCGGCGTGACCGACCTTGCGCGCGCGCGCCCGCTGCTGGAGGCGCTGGCCGCCTGCGGCATGCCGCTGCTGGTCCACGGGGAGGTCACCGATCCCGCCGTGGACGTGTTCGACCGCGAGGCGGTGTTCATCGAGCGGCACCTGCGCCCGCTGGTCGAGTCGATGCCGGACCTGAAGGTGGTGCTCGAGCACGTGACCACGCGGCAAGCCGTGGCATTCGTCGAGCAGGGACCGCCCACGCTGGCGGCCACCATCACCGCCCATCACCTGCTGCTGAACCGCGGGGCGATGTTCCAGGGCGGCCTGAACCCGCACTTCTACTGCCTGCCCGTGCTCAAGCGCGAGGAGCACCGGCTGGCGCTGGTGGCGGCGGCGACGGGGGGCTCGCCGAAGTTCTTCCTGGGAACCGACAGCGCGCCGCACCCGCGCGCGGCCAAGGAGGCCGCCTGCGGCTGCGCCGGGATCTTCAGCGCGCCGGTCGCGATCGAGGCCTACGCCGCCGTGTTCGAGCAGGCCGGCGCGCTGGATCGGCTGGAGGGCTTCTGCGGTCGCCACGGGCCGCTCTTCTACGGGCTGCCCTTCAATCGCGGGACCTTGACGCTGGAGCGGCGCGCCTGCTCGGTGCCCTCGACGGTGCCGGACGGCGCGGCCGGCGACCTGGTTCCCCTGGCCGCCGGCTCGAGCCTGCGCTGGTCGGTGGTCGCGCCGCCGGCGGGGCTCATCCGCGGGGACTGAGCCGCCGCGCGGTCCGCGCGCCACTCGGCGCTAGTCGCAGTCCGTGTCGTCCTGGTGCGTGTCCCAGCACGCCCGCTCGCCGCCGTTGTAATCGGGCACCTGCAGGCTCCCGCTGCCGTCGGCCTCGTTCCAGCGGATGTCGTGGACGAGATCCCCGGAACCGTCGACGAAGACGACGCTGCAGTGCGGGGCGGCGTGGCGGTAGGTCAGCGTGTCGCCCGCGTCCGGACCGGCGACGGCGGCCAGCGTCAGGTACTCGCCGGAGGCGTCGTCGCCCCAGGCCAGCTCGGCGACGACGGGATTGCCGGCCAGCTCATGGTCGTGGAACGACCACTGCCCCTCGGCGCCCTCGCGCGCGGTGCGGCCCTCGAACCAGAGGACATCGTCCAGCGCCGGCTCGAGGCCCTCGGTGGTCACGCGCAGCTCCCACTGGACGTAGGCGCCGGCATCGTGCCCCCGCAGGCGGATCTGCGCCTCCTCGTCGCCATTCACCCAGGTGTAGACCCACAGCCAGGAGCCATCAGGCTGCGGCGACGGCACGGTGTGCAGCGCGACGGCGAACGCGGTCACCGGCGGCGCCAGCACCAGGCGCGTCAGGGCGTCGACGACCACCACGCGCAGGTATGCGTTGACGAAGTGGGCCTTGGAAGCGGCGTCCTTTTCCAGCGGCGCGGCTTCCAGCGTCGCCGCCGCGTCGAAGAAGTCCAGGTCCGGGACCAGCCGTCCGGGATCGGGCAGCGTCGGCGCCTGGGCGGCCGGGTCCGGCGTGGAGGGATCGGAACTGCAGCCGCCCACCAGGGCGCTCAGGGCCAGCAGGAGCAGCACGGCGACGGTACGGGCGAGGCGTGGGGTCAGCATCCGGGGACCTCCGGTCGGGGTTGCGGTTCGGCAAGTCGCCCGGAGGCTGCAGAATAGGTGCCATGTTGGAGGGAATCGCTCGTATCGTTCAACCTAATGCTCCATAACATGATACGGCCCGGATACCTCCCTCGCGGCCGCCCGGCGGGCGTGGTGCCCGCGCCACAGCCCCGTGCGTCCTCGCGACACCCCCTTGACACACGGGGCCTTTCATGTAACCATGTGGTTACCCATGAAACCGGACCCGATGGATTCCGTCTTCGCCGCACTGGCCCACCCGGCCCGGCGGCACCTGCTCGACATCCTGGTCGGGATGCCGGGCTGCAGCGTCAACGACGTGGCGAAGTACGTGATCGGCCGGTTCCCGATGAGCCGGATCGGGGTGCTCAAGCACCTGCGCGTGCTGGAGCAGGCCGGGCTGGTGGTCTCGCGCAAGCAGGGCCGCGTGCGCGAGCTCTACTTCAACGCCTCGCCGATCCAGCTGGTCTACGACCGCTGGACGTCGCAATACAGCCGCTTCTGGGCGGCGCACATGAACGACATCAAGTTCCTGGCCGAACGGGAGGAGACCGGACATGAGCGGTAACGCGGAGCCATCCGGCAACGTGACGCAGGTCTACCGGATCACGATCAATGCCCCCATCCAGCGCGTCTGGGACGCGCTGACGCGCACCGGCGAGCCGCTGCCGTTCTTCTTCGGCTCGGTCATGCACACCACGAAGCTGGGCCCGGGCGCGCCCATCCGCATGCGCACGCCCGACGGCAAGTTCACCGGCGTGGTCGGCGACGTGCTCGAGTTCGATCCCCCGCGCCGCTTCAGCCACACGTTCAGGTTCACCTCGCTGGACGACGCCCCCTGCAAGGTGACCTACGAGCTGGAGGAAGTGGACGGCGCCGTGCAGTTCACGCTGACCTCCGAGCAGATCACCGCCGGCAGCAAGAGCGAGAAGTACATGAAGCAGGGCAGCGAGTTCATCGGCAGCACGCTCAAGGCGCTGTGTGAGACGGGTCGCCCCACCCTGAAGCAACGCCTGATGCTGGCGATGATGGCGGCCACCGCCTTCACCACGCCCAGGCGCAGCCGCAGCGAGCACTGGCCGCTGAACGGCCGCATTTCCTGAGCCCGGGAGGACGTCGATGGCCGACGCGAAGAAGAAGACGCCCGACGACGCCCTGGCGACGATGATCGCCAACCTGAAGGAGAAGACCGGCCGCGCGTTGCCCGAGTGGGTGGCGCTGGCCCGCAAGAGCGGCCTGGCCAAGCACGGGCAGATCGTGTCCATGTTGAAGGCCGACCACGGGCTGGGCCACGGCTACGCCAACCTGGTGGCCCAGTCGGCCCTGCAGGGAGACGCGCCGGCGCAAGGCGGCGAGGACCTGGTGGCCGCGATGTACGCCGGCGAGAAGCAGGCGCTGCTGCCGGTCTGGGCGGCGATCGAGAAGGCCGTGCGCGCGTTCGGCGCCGACGTCGAGGTCTCGCCCAAGAAGACCTACGTCTCGCTGCGGCGCTCCAAGCAGTTCGCGCTGGTGCAGCCGACCACAAAGACGCGCGTGGACGTCGGTCTCTGCCTGAAGGGCGAGGCGGCCGGTCCGCGCCTGGAGGCGGCCGGCAGTTTCAACGCCATGGTCAGCCACCGCGTGCGGCTGGTAGAGCCGGCCGACGTGGATGCCGAGCTGGTCGGCTGGCTGCGACAGGCGTACGAGCGGGCATAGGACGGCGCCCGGCGGTAGCGGCGGAGCCGGCTGTAACCTTTGGCCGGCTCCGGCGTCCCTGCTGGGCAGCCCGCCCCCGAACCTCGACGCTGAGGTACGCCGATGACACGGTCATTCCTCCCCCGGCCCGTCCTGCTCCCCCTGTTCATCGCGCTTCTGGCCTGCTGGACGCCCGCAACCGCCGGTGCAGGCTCGCTCGACCTGCCTGTCCGTGGCCACGGCATCTCGTTCGGGAACTCGACCGTGTTCACGGGCCTGCGCCTGAACCTCCGCGATCACGACCTGGAGGATATCCGGGGCCTGACGGTGTCGCTGTGGGCGCCGCGCCGGGAGACCACCGGCTTCATCCGCGGCGTGGCGCTGGGCCTGGTCGGCACCGCTGCCGATCGGCTCGACGGCGTGACCGTCAACCTGGTGGGCGCCGGCGCCGATCGGTTGCGCGGCCTGGCCGTCGGCGGCATCGGCGTGGGCGGCGACGACATCCAGGGGTTCGGGCTGGGCGGCCTGGGACTGGGCGCCGACCGCATGCGCGGCCTCATGGTCGGGGGGCTGGGAATCGGCGGGGATGACCTCGGCGGCGTGCTGCTGGGCGGGCTGGGTGTCGGCGGCGACCGGCTGACGGGCCTGGCCGTGGGCGGGCTTGGCGTGGGCGGCGACGACCTGACCGGGCTCTTCATCGGCGGGCTGGGCGTCGGCGGCGATCGGCTGACCGGCGCGGCGCTGGCCGTCGGCGGCCTGGGCGGCGACCACCTGACCGGGCTGGCCGCCTGCGGCGCCTACCTGCGCGGCCAGGAGCTGGACGGGCTGGGCGTCGGCGCCTACAACCGCTTCGACACCCGCGTGGACGGGCTGCAGATCGGCATCCTCAACTTCGCGCGCGAGCTGCACGGGGTGCAGATCGGCCTGCTGAACTACGCGGGGAACAACGCCCGCGGCACGCGGTGGCTGCCGGGCCTCAACTGCCACTTCGGCGACTGAGCCGCGGCCGATCCCTGCCGGCCGTCCGGGCTAGAGCCGCCGCGGCCTGGTCATCGCCTCGGGCGACAGCAGCCGGTCGAGGTCCTCGCGCGCGAGCAGCCCCTGCTCCAGCACCAGCTCGTAGACGCCGCGCCCGCTGCGCAGGGCCTCCTGCGCCAGTTCGGTGCTCTTGTCGTAGCCCAGCACCGGGTTGAGCGCCGTGACCACGCCGATGCTGCGCTGAACGTGCTCGCGACAACGATCGACGTTGGCCGTGATTCCCGTCACGCAGCGCACGCGCAGCGTCTCCATGCCGTTCTCGAGCATGTCGATGGACTCGAGCAGGCTCTGCACGATCACCGGCTCCATCACGTTCAGCTCGAGCTGCCCCGCCTCGGCCGCCATCGTCACCGTCAGGTCGTTGCCGATCACCTTGAAGGCGACCTGGTTGACCACCTCGGGGATCACCGGGTTCACCTTGCCGGGCATGATCGACGAGCCCGGCTGCATGGGCGGCAGGTTGATCTCGCCGAGGCCGGTGCGCGGGCCGCTGGAGAGCAGCCGCAGGTCGTTGCAGATCTTCGAGAGCTTGACCGCCAGGCGCTTGAGCGCCGAGCTGTACATGACGAAGGCGCCGGTATCCATCGTCGACTCGATCAGGTGCGGCGCCAGGCGCACCTCGAGGCCGCTCGTCCCGCGCAGGTGCGCCACCGCCTTGGCGCCGAAGTCCGGGTCGGCATTGAGGCCGGTGCCGATGGCGGTGCCGCCCAGGTTCACCTCCAGGAACAGCGCGGCATTCTGCTCGAGCCGCTCGATCTCCTCGCCCAGGGTCACCGCGTAGGCCTCGAACTCCTGGCCCAGCGTCATCGGCACGGCGTCCTGCAGCTGGGTGCGGCCCATCTTCAGCACGTCGGTGAACTCGGCGGCCTTGGCGGCGAAGGCGGACACAAGTTCGCGCAGCACGCCGCAGATGCCGGCGTTGGCGTGGATCAGCGCCACGCGCAGGGCCGTCGGGTAGGCGTCGTTGGTGGACTGCGACAGGTTCACGTGGTTGTTCGGGTGGCAGTGGCGGTACTCGCCCTTCGCATGGCCGAGCAGTTCCAGCGCGCGGTTGGCGATCACCTCGTTGGCGTTCATGTTCGTCGAGGTGCCCGCGCCGCCCTGGATCAGGTCCACGACGAAGTGCCCGTGCAGCTTGCCCTGGACGATCTCGCGGCAGGCGCGCGTGATGGCGTCGGCGATCGGCTGCGGCAGGTGGCCCAGCTCGGCGTTGGCGCGCGCGCAGGCGTCCTTGACCATGGCCAGCGCCTTGACCAGCTGCGGGTGATGGTTGAGCGCGACGCCGCTGATCGGGAAGTTCTCCACGGCGCGCAGCGTCTGGATGCCGTAGTACGACTCGTGCGGCACCTCGCGGTCCCCCAGAAGGTCGTGCTCGCTGCGCGTGCGCCCGCTGACGTACTGCGCGGAAGGGCTGGCCAGGCGCGCCGAGGCCAGCGTCATCCGGCGCGAGATCACGCGCACCGTGCGGGCCAGCACCCGCGCGGCCAGGGCCGGCTCGGCGTCGATCATCTCCAGGAACCGTTCGCGCGGCAGGCGCAGGATGCTGCAGTCGACCAGCGCGCGGGCGCACGACGAGTGCGGGTAGTCGTCCAGGAAGCTGCCCTCGCCCAGGAAGTCGCCGGGCCCGAACCAGGCCAGGCGCTTCTCGCCACCGCCAGGCTGGCGCTGGAACAGCTCGACCTCGCCCTGCTGGACGATGTGCAGGTTGCGGCGGGGCGCCTGCTCCTCGAACAGGAGGCTGCCGGCGGGCGCCTCGGCGGGGACCAGGCGCGCGGCGATGCGCGCCAGTTCGGCCGGCTCGAGGTCGCGGAACAGTTCGAGGCGCGCGAGGAACAGGGGGATCTGGTCGGCTGCCACAGCGGGGCCTTTCGGCTGGGGTTGCCCCAATGTTCGCACGCGGCGGGTGGGGCGGCAAGGCGGCGGCGCAGCCCGAAACGCGCGGGACTTGCGCCGGCGCAAGTCCCGCTCCAGCCCCCTGCGTCCCGCGCCTACGGATCGTCGTCGTCGATCACGCCGTTGGCCTCGGACGGCGCGCCCACCACGGCGTTGACCGGGCCGGCGGCCAGGCGGGCCACGAGGATCTCCTGGTTCTCGTGCACGGCGTCCGGCACCGTGGGCACGGTGATGACGACGGAGGTCGTGCCCGGCGCCAGCATCCAGGGGCCGGCGGGCGCCGTGAAGTCGGCGGCGCCCTGCGTCGAGCCGTCCAGGAAGTCCACGTCGAACGTCACCGGCACGATCGTCTGCCGGTCCATGCTCACCGTGAACGACAGCGTGCCGCCCTCGACCACCGCCGGACCGGCGGCGATCGTCAGCACCGGCTGGTCGCCGTCCAGCACGCTGCCGGTGGCCTGGGGCGCCGCGCCGGCCACGGCATTGACCGGGCTGACGATCCGGATCGTGAACGTCTCGGCCGCCAGCTCGGGCCCGGCGTCGTCGACGGTCGGCACACTGACGGTCACCGACGGCTGGCCCGCCGGGATCGTGAACGGCCCGGTGCCCGCGCTGACGTAGTCGATGCCGGAGCCCGCCGCGGTACCATTGGTGAACTGCACGGAGAACTGGATGGGCGCCTCGCTGGTCCAGGCCGCCTGCACCGTGAAGACGATGTCGGCGCCCTCCACCGCGAAGGCGTCGCCGGCGAACGAGAGCGGCGACGGGTCGCCATCGATGATCGTGCCGGTGGCGGCGTTGAACCCGCTCAGCGTGGCGTTCGCCGGGCTGATCAGCGTCGTGGTGAAGGTCTCGCTGGCCAGGTCGCCGCCGTCGCCGGCGATGGTCGGCACCGGCACGTTCACGGTGACCGCGCCGGCCGGGATGGTGAACGGCCCCGTGCCGGCGGGGTTGATGTCGCTGACGATGCTGGCCGTCGCGCTGGAGAACTGCACGCGGAAGCTGACCGGCGCGGTCGACGGCGCGTCCAGCGTGACCGGGAACGTCGCCGCCGCGCCCTCGACGACGGCCGGCGCCGCCGCGATGGAGAGCTCGGGCGCATCGACCACCGTCAGGTCCAGCGCGATGACGCCGAGCGCCACGTTGGCGTTGGCGAGGGTCGCGCGCATGACCTCGTCGGGCTCGCCCGCCAACTGGTCGTCCAGCAGCGGCACCGAGAAGCTGATCGAGGGCGTGAACGGCGGGATCACCTGCGCGCCGCCGCCGGTGAACGTGTAGTCCACCCCGGCGCCCTGGGTGGTGCCGGGCAGCATCGCCAGCGTGAAGGTCGTGGCGGCCTGGCGCGTGGTCGTCAGGCTGACCGTGAACACCAGCGTGCTGCCCTCGTTGGCGCGGGCCAGCGTGGTGCCCAGGTTGATCGAGGGGAACTCGTCGTCGGTGATGGCGCAGAAGGCATCGGCCTCGTCCGGGTCCAGCAGCGCATTGGTCGGCGCCGACAGGTGCAGCACGAAGGTCTCGCTGTCGTCGTCCCAGGCGTCGTCGGCCAACGCGACCGGCACGGGCAGGCTGCCCTGGCCGGCCGGGATCGTGAACACGGCGCCCACGGCCGAGTAGTCCGAGCCCGCGGTCGCGGTCTGGTCGACGGTGTCGGCGCGGAAGGTGACGTCGCCGGTGCTCGTGACCGCCGCGCCGGCTCCGTTGACCAGCCGCACCGTGAACGTGGCCGCGGAGGCCGACTCGGGCACGGCCACGTCGGCCACGGCCAGGAAGGGCTGGTCGTCGTCGACGATCTCCGCCGTGGCCACCAACCCCGCGAAGCCGGGCCGGCTGCCGGTGTCGATGCGCAGGCGGAAGTACTCGTGCAACGCCTCGGCGGCGGTGCCGGCCTGCAGCGTCACGGCGAAGGTGGCGGTCGTGGCGTCGGCCGGGATCACCCAGGCGGCGCCGGTGACCGCCGTGTAGTCGCTGCCGGCGGTGGCGTCCTCCTGGCCCGCCGGCGCGCCCAGGCCGTCGCCGGCCAACGTGCTGGCCGTCAGCGATACCGGCGCATCGTATGGCGCCTGCAGGCGCAGCGTGAAGACGGCCGTGCCGCCGGCCTCCCCGACCGACACGCCGTCCAGCGCGATCGCCTGCGGGTCGTCATCGACGATCGTCGCGGTGACCGGCACGCCGGCCCAGACGGCGTTGGCCGAGACGTTCGTCAGGTTGGCCGTGAAAGTCTCGTCGCCCTCGTGGTACGGATCGGCGCGAAGCACCACCGGGATGACGCGCTGGGTCTGTCCCGGCGCAATGAAGTACGCGGCGGCCACCGTCTCGTAATCGACGCCGGCGGTGGCGGTGCCGCCCGCGGTGCCGAACGTGAAGTTCACCGGCAACGGCTGCGGCGAAGGGATGGCCACGACGAACTGCGCCGCGCCGCCGTCCTCGGGCGCCGGAAGCACGGTCAGCGACAGCGTCACCAGGTCGTTGTCGACGATGGTGCAGTCCAGGCGGTCGTCGTCGCCGATGATGGCGTTGGCCAGCCCGGTCAGCACCACCTCGAAGCTCTCGGGGTCCTCCAGCAGCGCGTCGTCGATCACGCGCAGCGGCACCGTGCGCACGATGGGGTCGCCGGGCGCGAAGGTCACGTCCATCGCCACCGCCTGGTAGTCCAGCCCGCCGGTGGCGGTGCCGTCGCTGGTGGCCAGGCGCAGCTGCACCGGCAGCAGGCTGGGATGGTCGAGCACGATCTCGACATCGGCCGTGGTGCCGGCCGCGGCCTCGGCCAGGGTCAGGGCCGCGGCCCCGCCGGCCGGGCGCAGGCGCGCGATGGGCGGCAGCGTGTTGTCGTAGACGTGGACCGTGACATCGTCGATGGCCAGCGACGGGCCGTACCGCGGGTCGCCCGAGGCAGCGGCGTGCGACAGCGTGACGGTCAGGTCGTCGGCATCGTCCTGGTCCAGCTCGGCCCAGAGGGTCACCGTCCGCGCCACCGACCAGTCGGCGGGCGTGAAGACGATCGTGGCGGGCGTCAGGTGGAAGTAGGGGTCGGCGGGCGACGGCGTGATCGCCACGGTCACGTCCGCCATCGGCTGCGAGGTGAGCACAAGGGTGTACGTGCGCTCGAGCACGCCGGGCGGTGCCTCCACCAGCTCGATGAACGAGGCGGAGGCGGCCACGCCGGCGCGGTCGTTGTCGGTGACAACCAACGGGACCAGCGCAGGGCCGCCCTGGCCGTCGTAGTCCGCGTCACGCGAGACGGCCAGCACCGTGAGGGCGTCCACGTGCGCGCCCTCGTCCAGGTCGTCGTCCACGGCAGTGACGACTGCGGTGCGGGGGCGCGACCACTCGTCGTCGTCGGGGGCGAACACGAGCGTCGCCGGCTCGGCCACCGCCTGCCCGCCGTCGGCCGCCAGCTCGACGAAGACCGTGTCGTCCGGGACCATCTGCAGCGAGAAGACCAGGGGCAGGCCCCCGCCGCCCTCGGCCAGGCGCAGCGAATCCGTGGCCACCGTCAGCAGCTTGCGCGAGGGATCGAAGGCGTCCCAGTCGTTGTCCTCGCCGTCGCAGCCGGGCAGCAGCGCCAGCAGCAGCGCCAGCGGCAGGAACGACAGGGCCAGCGCCGGCACCGCCGCCGCCCCCCGACCATCCCGCCGCCGTTGACGCCCTGCCGGGTTCACGTCGCTCCTCAATAGAAGGCCAGGCCCAGCGCCACCGCGGGCGCCGAGCCGTGCCAGTGATCGGTCCCCACGGGCGTCGCCCGCCAGTGCATGATCTCCGCGGTGGCGCACAGGCCCACGCGCACGCCGCGGCTGGCGGCGACCTCGCGCGCGTACACCAGCCGCAGTCCCAGGCCGAACATGCGGTACTCGCGGCCCAGGTAGCGCAGCACCTCGGTGCGGTCCAGCACGGCGCCGGCGCCGAGCACCGCCGACAGGCTGAACTGCGACTCGCCGGTCGGGCTGGCGCGCCCCAGCCCGTAGGCGATGGTCAGGCGGTGGAACACCACATCGCTGCTGCGCCCGGGCGTGAGCACCTGCGCCGTCTCGTAGCGGTTGCCGTCCCAGGCCAGCGTGAACTCGTGGAAGGGCACGCGCCGCTCGGTCGCGCCGAGGCTGCGCGGGTAGCGGCTGCGCCACGCCATCGCCAGTCCCAGGCCCGGGTCCACGCCCAGCACGCCGCCGGCAGCTTGCGGGTCCTCGCCATAGCGCGAGCCCAGCATCAGCGGCACGGTCAGCCGGCCCACCAGCTTCGGGAAGCCGGGCAGCGAGTCGGGACCCGCGTTGGCCAGCGCGGTGCCCGACCGCAGTTCCCACTCGGGGTTCAGCGTGTTGGCGATCTCGAAGGAGAGGCCGCCGCCCGGCAGCCCGCGAAACTGCGCGAAGACCAGGAACTTGTCGACGCCCAGGAGGATGTCGTAGCCGGGATCGTGGTCGGCCGGCACGTAGCGCCAATCGCGCGCCTCGTACACCACGTCCACGTCGGGATCGTAGACGATGACCTGGTAGATGCCGCCCGGCACCAGCCTGGCCGCAGGCACGGAGAACTGCCCGGGGTAGCCGCGGTCGATGTCCGCGTACAGGCAACCGCCGCCGTGCAGGCAGAATTCGACCTCGCCATGGGGGAAGAATTTGCCGTCCGGATCCTGGACGCTGAAGCGCAGCCGGGCCGGCGGCTGGCCGTTGATGGTCGTCGCGCGGGCCGCGATCGCGGTCGCCGCGACCAGGGCGCACAGCCCCACCCGGGCCGTCAACGGCCCGATTCGCCTCGCGATCGCGCTGGTGAGCGTCCGGCTGGACGGCAAGCCCATGGGGCGGCCCCTGCGGCGGTCCGGTTTCCGGCGGCGTTCCGCGGGGCAGGTTCGATCCCGCCGGCCGCGCGCCGCGCGGGCGGAGGACTGCAAGCACCGTTCCAGCCGGCGCTGCGGGCGGCTTGACGCGGCCCGCGCGTTCCCGCACACTCAGGAAGCGCCCTCGAGGTGGATGCAATGGGGAGGCTATTCATGTCATCCCGTACAAGCCGCACCGGCGCACGCCGGCGCGCCGCTCTCCTGGCCGTGCTGGTCGCAGGCCTCGGCCCCGGACTTGCGGGCGGGGTGGACCGGGCGACCGCGGTCCCGGCACCCAACACGATCGGCATCTACACCAACGCGACGGACTTCGTCCCCTGGTGCGACCCTGTCCTCTTCACGCCGTTCGAGGTGACGTTCCTTCTCGTCTCGCCCCGCACGGCGGCCGGTGACCCGGTCGCCTTCGTCGACGGCTTCGAGTACAAGGTGCGCGTGGAGCCGGCGGGCGGCGTCTTGCGCCTTGCGGACAACCTGCCAGCGCTGTGGACCAACCTGGGCGATGCGTCGAACCTGGAAGGCGCCGTTTACCGCATGTCGGGACCCGAGCCGCTGCCCGTCACGGCCGATGTTCTCGTCCTCCACACGTGGCAACTGGTGCGCGTGAACACCGACCCGCACTATTTCCATCTCCAGCCGGTGGACCCGCCGACGATTGCCGGTGCGCTGGCGTTCAGCTGGCCCGACGGCGCGGAATCGACACCGGTGGCGGCGCAACCTTCGTCCGGCGATCCGCAATCGCCCGTGTTCGCTTTCACGTACCGATGCCCGGTCGACTGTCTGTCGTTCGGCGCCGTCAAGGCGCTGTTCCGGCGCTGAGCGGGACGGGGGAACTTGCGGGCCGGCGCCCGTTGAATGTGATGCCGGGCGGCAGCGGATGCGCCGCCATCGAGGGCCGGGGAAGGCAACGGTTCGCCGGCGCTTGCGCCGGCGCAGGTCCCGCGAGCCCCCGATGATGGCTCCGGCGCGACCTGCAGCCGGACCTCCCGCCTCCCGCCGCCGCAGGCGCCCCCTACGAACCCAGCGCCCGTCGCACGCGCCGGATCTGCTCGGCGTGCGCGTGGGCGTGCTCGGCGTAGATGCGCAGCCAGTCCTCCAGAGAATAGGCGCCGGCCTCGCTGTGCGTGCCCGCGCGGCGCCAGTCGCTCTCCTGGAGCCCTCCCAGGATCTGCAGCGAAGTGGCGCGGGCGGCCTGGAATGCCAGCAGCGCGGGCCCGATGTCGCGCTCGTTGTAGCGCAGCCGCACGGCGTAATGGTCCTGGTCGTAGCCCTGCAGCTGCGGGCTGTCCTCGCACAGGAGCTTGCGCAGGCGGATGGCGCTGTTCATCTCGCTGTCGGCCATGTGGTGCACGACCTCCGCCGCGGTCCACTGGCCGGCCAACGGGCGCGCCGTCAACTTGTCGGCCGGGAAGTCGGCGAGCGCCGCCTGCACCTCGGCGAAGCCGGCGGCATAGCGGGCGACCAGTTCCTGCCGTTGCTGTGCTATCATGCGGTTCCTCCATCCCGGGACCTGGGGGTGCGGCCCCGCGCGCGCCGAGGCTGCCGTTCGGGAGGGCTGTCGTGGTTCCGACGCCCCCGCATGACCACCATCCACGAGTCCACGGCCAGGCCCGCGAGCTCGTCCACGCGGCGTACATCCAGCGCGTCCCAGGGCACGTCGACGATCTCGCCCGTGTCCTCGTCGATGAAATGGTGGTGCAGGTCCGTGTTGGCGTCGCAGACGGCGCCGCCGCCCTCCAGTTGGTGGACCCGCAGCAGCCCCTTGTCCACGAACAGCTTGATGGAGTTGTAGACCGTCGCGCGCGAGACCATCGGGAAGTCGCGGCGCACCTCCGCCAGCACCTGGTCGGCTGTGGGATGCCGGTCGGTGTTCAGGACGTACCGGGCGATGGCCATGCGCTGGGCCGACGGCCTGATGCCGTGCTCCTGGAGCAGCCGGTGGATGCGCTCGTGGGCTTGCATGCCCCGAGGATACGGGGTGCGCCGACCGGCGGCAATGTTCATCCTGATTCTATCCAAAATTTTACTTGTTCCATATTTAGACTTCATCTAAACTGCGCCAAAAGCACGGACTTCAGGTGCACGGGCTTCAGGTGCACGGACTTTACGGGTAGCCACCACGCGTGGGATCCGCCGGAACCGGCCGGCTCCCCGAACCCCGAAAGGAGCAGCAGACATGAGCCACGAAGGCAAGTGCCCGGTCACGGGCCACGGCGGCGGCGCCATCGCCGGACGAGGGACCTCCAACCGCGAGTGGTGGCCGAACCAGCTGAACCTCCGCATCCTCCACCAGCACGGCCCGCAGGGCGACCCGATGGGCCCGGGGTTCGATTACGCCGCCGAGTTCAGGAAGCTGGACCTCAAGGCCGTGAAAAAGGACCTCCGCGCGCTGATGACCGACTCGCAGGACTGGTGGCCGGCGGACTGGGGCCACTACGGGGGCCTCTTCATCCGCATGGCCTGGCACAGCGCCGGCACCTACCGCACCGGCGATGGCCGCGGCGGCGCGGGCTCGGGCTCGCAGCGCCTGGCGCCGCTGAACAGCTGGCCCGACAACGCGAACCTGGACAAGGCGCGCCGGCTGTTGTGGCCCATCAAGCGCAAGTACGGGCGCCGCCTGTCCTGGGCCGACCTGATGATCCTGGCCGGCAACGTCGCCCTCGAATCGATGGGCTTCAGGACCTTCGGCTTCGGCGGCGGGCGCGTCGACGTCTGGGAGCCCGAGGAGGACATCTACTGGGGCGGCGAGAAGGAATGGCTGGCCACCAGCGACAAGCCGGGCAGCCGCTACCGCGGCGAGCGCGACCTGGACGATCCGCTGGCGGCCGTGCAGATGGGCCTGATCTACGTGAACCCCGAGGGCCCGGACGGCAACCCCGACCCCGTCGCTTCGGGCCGCGACGTCCGCGAGACGTTCGCCCGCATGGCGATGAACGACGAGGAGACCGTCGCGCTGGTCGCCGGCGGCCACACGTTCGGCAAGTGCCACGGCGCCGGCCCGGCCACGCACGTCGGCCCCGAGCCGGAGGCCGCGCCCCTGGAAGAACAGGGCCTCGGCTGGAAGAGCAGCTACGGCAGCGGCAAGGGCGCCCACGCCATCACCAGCGGCATCGAGGGCGCCTGGAAGCCCAACCCGACGCGCTGGGACATGGGCTACCTGAAGGTGCTGTTCAAGTACGAGTGGGAGCTCGTCAAGAGTCCGGCCGGCGCCCACCAGTGGCTGGCGAAGGACGTCGACGATGAGGACATGGTGGTCGACGCCTTCGACCCGAGGAAGAAGTCGCGGCCGATGATGACGACGGCCGACCTCTCGCTGCGCTACGACCCGGTCTACGAACCCATCGCGCGGCGCTACCTCGAGAACCCCGAACTGTTCGCCGACGCGTTCGCCCGGGCCTGGTTCAAGCTCACGCACCGGGACATGGGTCCCCGCGCGCGCTACCTGGGCCCGGAAGTGCCCGCCGAGGACCTCATCTGGCAGGACCCGCTGCCGGCCGTCGACCACAAGCTGGTCGGCGGGAAGGACGTCGCCGCGCTCAAGGAGCGGATCCTCGCCTCGAAGCTCACGGTGGCCGAGCTGGTCGCGACGGCGTGGGCCTCGGCCTCCACGTTCCGCGGCTCGGACAAGCGCGGCGGGGCGAACGGCGCGCGCATCCGCCTGGCGCCGCAGAAGGACTGGGAGGTCAACGAGCCGGAACAGCTGCAGAAGGTGCTGAGGACGCTGGAGAGGATCCGCGGGGAGTTCAACGCCGACCGCAAGGGCGGCAAGCGGATCTCGCTGGCCGACCTGATCGTCCTGGGCGGTTGCGCCGCCGTGGAGAAGGCGGCTGCCAAGGCCGGCTGCCCGGTCAAGGTCCCCTTCACCCCGGGCCGCACCGACGCCACGGCCGAGCAGACCGACGTGGAGTCGTTCGCCGTGCTCGAGCCGCTGGCCGACGGCTTCCGCAACTACGCCAGGCGGAAGTTCTCCGTGTCGGCGGAGGAGCTCCTGGTCGATCGCGCGCAGCTGCTGACGCTCACGGCCCCCGAGATGACGGTGCTGGTGGGCGGGCTGCGCGTGCTGGGGGCCAATCACGGGCAGTCGCCGCACGGCGTCCTCACGAGGAAGCGCGGGGCACTCACCAACGACTTCTTCGTCAACCTGCTGGACATGGGCACGCAGTGGCGCCCGACCGTCGGCGACCCGGACGTGTTCGAGGGCCGCGACCGCGCCGGCGGCGACCTTCGCTGGACGGCCACGCGCGTGGACCTGGTCTTCGGCTCGAACTCGCAGCTGCGGGCCATCTCCGAGGTCTACGCCTGCCGCGACGGCGGCCGGAAGCTCGTCGACGACTTCGTCGCCGCCTGGGTCAAGGTGATGAACCTCGACCGGTTCGACCTCGAATAGCCATCGCGCCGCGGCCCGCGGCGCGGCCGGGAAAGCGGCGGGCCCCGGGAAGGGATTCCGGGGCCCGTCGTGTTTCCGGCGCCGCTTGCGCCGGCGCAGGCGCCGGGCGCGCAGGGCCGCCCCTATGCCACGAGCCTCCAGACCTGCGCCACCAAGAACGTGACCACGAACCCCAGGGCCAGCGGCAGGAGCGCGGCCAGGGCGGTCCACCGGGCGCTGCGCGTCTCCTTGTAGATGGTGTAGATCGTCGTGCTGCACGGGTTGTGGAGGAGGCTGAACAGCATCAGGTTCACGGCCGTCAGCAGCGTCCAGCCGCCGGCGTGGAACAGGTCCAGCATGGCGCCCGCCGAATCGAGCTCGAACATCACGCCGCTGCCCTGGCCCACGCCCTGGGCCCCGGTCGCCAGCACCGTGAGCATGAGGATGGTCGGGATCACGATCTCGTTCGCGGGAATGGCCACCACGTACGCCAGCAGGATGACGCCGTTCAGTCCGATGAAGACGCCGAACGGATCGAGCATGTCGATGAGGTGCCCGGCCAGGCTGCGATCACCGATGGTGACGTTGGCGGTCAGCCAGATGACCGCACCGGCCGGCGCCGCGAAGACGATCGCCCGCCACAGCACGATGAGCGTGCGATCGATCAGCGACGTGTAGAGTGTCTGCAGCAGGCGCGGGGGTCGGTACGGCGGCAGCTCGAGGCTGAACGTCGACAGCTCGCCGCGCAGCACGGTGCGCGACAGGAACCACGACACCGCGATCGTGAACAGGACCCCCAGGCCGGCGATGCCGACGACCGCTGCGGCCGAGATGACGCCCGCGGCAGCCGGCGGGGCCAGCGCGCCGATGAACAGCGAGGCGATGAGGATCTGCGTCGGCCAGCGCCCGTTGCACAGCGCGAAATTGTTGGTGAGGATGGCGATGAGCCGCTCGCGGGGACTGTCGATGATGCGCGTGGCCACCACGCCCGCCGCGTTGCACCCGAAGCCCATGGACATGCTCAGCGCCTGCTTGCCGTGGCCGCCCGCGCGCCGGAAGATCGCGTCCAGGTTGAAGGCCACGCGCGGCAGGTACCCGAAGTCCTCCAGCAGCGTGAACAGGGGGAAGAAGATGGCCATGGGCGGCAGCATCACGCTCACGACCCAGGCCGTCGCCAGGTAGACGCCGTCGATCAGGAACCCGTCCAGCCACCACGGCATGCCCGCCGTCGCCGCCAGCCCCTTGAGGAGGGGATGGACCTTGTCGAGCAGCAGGTTCGCCAGCAGCCCCGACGGCACGTTCGCGCCGCTGATGGTCAGCCAGAAGACCACGGCCAGCATCAGGCCCATGATCGGCAGCCCCCACAGGCGACTGGTCAGGATGCGGTCGAGGGTACGGTCGAAGTAGAAGCGCGGCGCCCGGTCCGGGCGCGTGACCGCCTTGCCGGCGATGCGGGCCGCGTCGGTGTAGAGGGCGTCGCTGACCTTCTCGTGGAAATCGTTGCCGAGCTTCCAGCGGAGCGACCCGGCGACCTCCAGGACGGCCTGCACGGCCGCCTCGTCGTGCCTGGGCGGGCGGTCGCTCTCAGGCATGTCGTCGTTCCTGGGCATGGCTCGCTCCACCTCCCTGCCGCGGGATCACTGGTTCCCCAGCACCTGGATCTGTGCCGCGCGATCGCCGGTCCCCCCGCGGGTCAGGTCGCCCAGCTCCCCCTTGCGCAGCGCCTCGGCGATCCGGCGGTCGCCGTCCAGCAGGCGGATCGCGACCCAGCGGGCGTTGGGGATGCCCGGCAGGGACCGGGTGATGTGATCGGTCAGGTCGTCGATCGCCTGCTTGATGGCCGGCGTCTCGTAGCGGACACGGTAGGGCCGGCTGTGCACCTCGCCGCGCGCCAACTGCCCGATCACCTGCAGCAGTTCATCCGTGCCCACGCCCTGCCGCGCGCTCATGGGCACGACCGGCACGCCCAGGTCGCGGGCCAGGCTTCGCGTGTCCACCTGCAGGCCGTGGCGCTTCGCCTCGTCCATGAGGTTGCAGGCGACGGCCACCCGGTCGGTGATCTCCTGCACCTGCAGCACCAGGTTCAGGTTGCGCTCCAGCCTTGTGGCATCCACGACGACGACCGTGACGTCCGGCCGGCCGAAGAGGATGAAGTCGCGGGCGATCTCCTCGTCCAGGCTCGTGGCCAGCAGGGAGTAGGTGCCCGGCAGGTCGACCAGCTTGTACTTGGCGCCGTCGATGGCGAAGGCTCCCTCGGCGCGGCTGACGGTCTTGCCCGGCCAGTTGCCGGTGTGCTGGCGCAGCCCGGTCAGCGCGTTGAAGACCGTGCTCTTGCCGGTGTTGGGGTTGCCCGCCAGGGCCACGACGTGGTCGTGGCCGGTCATGTCCACGCCCAGCCTCTTCAGGCCTCCGGGGCTGTGCAGGGGACAGGCGGCGCAGCCGTTCTGCGCGGCGCGATCGGTCATGACGCACCTCCCGCGATCGGCTGTCCCGCCGGCTCCGGCCCTGCTTCGCTGATCGTCCCGACCAGGATGTGCTGCGCCTGCGATCGCCGCAGCGCCATCAGGCTGCCGCGGACCAGGAACGCGATGGGATCACCCGAGGCGCCGGCGTACTCCTTGACGACCGTGGTGCCGGGCAGGAAGCCCAGGTCCATGAGCCGCCGCCGCTCCGTGCCGCTGATGCGCGGGGAGATGCCCCGGATCTGCCGCGGCTCGCCGGTGGGCGCGTCGGCCAGGCTGCCGTCCGCCGACGCGACCCTTGCCGCATGCCGCGATTCCCCCGGCACGACGTGGACGTTGGCCGCGACCAGTCGCGGCAGCCGGTGCTCGCCGTTGTCGGCCCGGAAGCGCACCTCCTGCCCGTCCGCAGCCAGGATCTCGAGTTCGAGGCCCGGGCACAGGCCCGCGGCCAGGATGGGGCGGTACATCGCTGCCGGCTCGTCCTCCAGGTGGACGATGAGCGCGTGCTGGCCGGGCTGCAGGTCGCCCAGGCTGATCACCCCTTCGGGCTGCGCGATGTCGCCGTCGTGATCGGGGATGGGGTCGCCGTGGGGATCGTGCACCGGGAAGGCCAGCGCCTGGTCCAGGGCGATGACGTCGGCCTCCGAGAGCGTGTGCTCCGCCCACTCGGCGCGCTCGTGCCACTCCCGGTCGCTGAAGCCGGTCTTCTCCGACATGTAGGTCTCGTAGAGACGGTGCGCGCGGATCATGCGGCGACCGTAGTCGCGGCCCGCCGCCGTGAGCCGGAACTCGCCGCCCTCGATCGACAACAGCTTCTGGTCCGCCAGCTGGGCAATGATGCGGCTGGTGGCGCCGCCGCCGATGCCGAGCGAGCCCGCCACGCCCCGCAGCGAGGCCGGCTCGGCCTCGATCTCGCACCGCGCGAAGTACTTCAGCGCATCCTCGCGCAGGATCCGGTCGCTCAGCACGAACCGCTTGCGAAGCACCCAGTACCAGCCGCCGTCGGTGCGCAGCGTGAACCAGGCGAGCACGCACACGACCGCGAAGATCGTCAGCGATACGGCTTCCATCGTCCGCACCTCCCGGGGGGCCCGCTATGCGGCGCCATCGATCCACGCCCCGCGCGACACGAAGACCTCGCGCGCGACGGAGGCGCCGATCACGCGCAGGCCACCGCCGTCCCGCGGCCCGATCTCGATCGTCACCACATCGCCCAGCGGGGAGACATCCACGACCGAGACCGGCGTCCCGAGGCCGATGCCGAGGCTCGACAGGTGGCGAAGGAACGCCACCTCCTCGGAACGGACGCTGGACACGCACACGTTCTCGCCGGTTCCGGCCTCGGTCAAAGGGAATTCCCTCAGGCGGGCGACGGCGCCATCCCGCCGCGGGATGGGGCGGCCGTGCGGATCGATCGCAGGATGGCCCAGCAGGCGATCGATCCGGTCCACGAACGCCTCCGAGACGCAGTGCTCCAGGCGATGGGCCTCGTCATGGACCTCGTCCCAGCCGTAGCCGAGCGTCGTGACCAGGAACTGCTCGATCAGCCGATGCCGGCGGGTCACCGCCAGCGCGATGCGCTCGCCCGTCCGCGTGAGCCGCACGCCCTGGTGCGACCGGTAGTCCAGCAGGCGCGGTTCCTCGCCGCCGAGGCGCTTGAGCATGGCGGTCACCGAGGGCGGCTTGACGCCCAGTCGCCCGGCCAGCGCCGACGTCGACACGCGCTGGCCGCCCTCGCCCAGCGACAGCACCGCCTTCAGGTAGTCCTCGATCGTCTCGCTCAGCGGCGGGACGGCGGCGTCCTTCGGATCATGGCGTCCCATGTCTGTTCTCCCGTCGGACCTGACCAAGGTGCGCGGCCTTCGCAGGCCCGATGGTTATTAGATTAATCTAATATTATTCTTTGGCAAGATTAAAAGCGGACAGCCCGGCGCGGAAACGCTTGTGCCGGCGCAAAGGTACTCGTGGATTAGTGCGTGCCGTCGAATTTGTGTCCGCACGGAAAAGGGCCCCGGAAGCACCCCTGTTGATGACTTTTCGTATGTTGTCTTGACTTTCGGGGTCCTCAAACGGGCCTGCAAGGTCCCGGACACATTTTCGACGGCACAACGTATCAGGCGAGGACATCGAGCAGGCTGCCCAGCATGTCGTCGGCCGCGCGCACGACCGCCAGGTTCGCCTCGTAGCCGCGGCGCGACGTGAGCACGCCGGTCAGCTCCGTGGCCAGGTCGATGTCCCCGGCCGTGCCGGTCCCGTCGCCGGCGTCCGTCGGCAGCCCCCAGCGGGCGATGCGGTCGGCATGGCGGGCGAACGCTTCCTGGTGGCGCTGCATGCCGGCCAGGGCGGTGTTGATGGCGCCGATCATGGTGGGCTCCGTCCGCGAGACGTGGCCTTCCCCCACCGGAGATATCGGCCGCGGGCGGTGAAATCTTGAGGCGAGGGCCGCCCCCACGGGTGCCGGGGCGGGCTAAACCGGACGTTCGCAATCCCTTATGGGCGCGGCGATCGTCTCCGGGATCGGGCCTCTCCGGGTTCCCGGACGGTTCCGGCGTCGCGCCCGCACGGGTTGCAATTCCCGCCGCCAACCCACTACGTTTCGCCTGTTCCGGACCTGCACCGGCACCCGTCTTCAGGGAGTTCACGCCATGGAAAAGCCCGTTCGCAAACCCGCCTGCCCCAACTTCTCGTCCGGCCCCTGCGCCAAGCGTCCCGGCTGGACCGTCGACGTTCTCAAGGACGCGCTGGTGGGCCGCTCCCATCGTTCCAAGGAAGGCAAGGCGCGCCTGCAGGAGTGCTCCGACCGCATGAAGAAGGTGCTCGAGCTGCCCGACGACTACCGCATCGGCATCGTCGCCGGTTCGGACACGGGCGCGGTCGAGATGGCGATGTGGACGATGCTCGGGCCGCGCCCGGTCGACATCTTCGGCTGGGAGTCGTTCGGCAAGGGCTGGATCACGGACGCCGTCAAGTACCTGAAGCTGCCGCAGGTCAACGAGTACAAGGCCGACTACGGGAAGCTGCCCGACCTGCGCCTGGCCGACCGCACGCACGACATCATCTTCACGCTCAACGGCACCACCTCGGGCGTGAAGGTGCCGGACTTCGACTGGATCGCGAGCGACCGCGAGGGCATCACCATCTGCGACGCCACCTCGGGCGTCTACGCCATGCCGATGGACTTCACGAAACTCGATGTCGTCACCTTCTCGTGGCAGAAGGTGCTCGGCGGCGAGGCCGCGCACGGCGTCGTGATCCTGTCGCCCCGCGCCGTGGCCCGCATGCAGGAGAACGAGCCGAAGGTGCCCTGGCCGCTGCCCAAGACCTTCCGCCTGGCCGCCGAGGGCAAGCTGAAGCCCGGCGAGCTCGAGTACAGCACGGTCAACACGCCCTCGATGCTCTGCGTGGAGGACGCCATCGACGCGCTGAAGTGGGCCGAGTCGATCGGCGGCCTGCAGGGCCTCTACAAGCGCTCGAACGCGAACCTGGCCGCCTTCGAGAAGTGGGTGGAGAAGTCCGACTGGATCGACTTCCTGGCCGAGTCGAAGACCATCCGCTCGAACACCTCGGTGTGCTTCAAGGTGAAGGCCGACTGGTTCCTGAAGCTGTCGGATGAGGACAAGGCTGCGGCATCCAAGAAGATCTCCGGCCTGCTGGACAAGGAGGGCGTGGCCAAGGACATCAACGCCTACGCCAAGGCCCCCGTCGGCTTCCGCGTCTGGTGCGGCGCGACCGTCGAGACGGCCGACATCGAGGCGCTCACCGCGTGGCTGGACTGGGCCTACGCGACCGTGGCTGCCGAGTACGCGAAGTAACCGCCCGCAATCGGGTCGAGACACGCCAGGGAGGCGCTGACATGTTCAAGGTGCTGATCGCCGACAAGGCGGACAAGCTGTGCGAGACGGTCCTGCGCGACCGCGGACTCGAGCCCGTCGTCAAGACCGGCATGACCCCCGACGAGCTCAAAGCCTGCATCGCCGAGTACGACGCGATCATCGTGCGCTCGGCCACCACGCTGACGCGCGAGCTGGTCGGGGCCGCGACGAAGCTCAAGGCCGTGGCCCGCGCCGGCTCGGGCGTCGACAACATCGACGTGCCGGCCTGCTCGGAGAAGGGTGTGCTCGTGATGAACACGCCGTTCGGCAACACGGTCTCCACGGGCGAGCATGCCGTGGCCATGATGATGGCCCTGGCGCGCCACATCCCGCAGGCCAACGCCTCGACGCACGCCGGCAAGTGGGAGAAGAAGAAGTTCGAGGGCGTCGAGCTGACCGGCAAGACGCTTGGCGTGGTGGGCTGCGGCAACATCGGCCAGGTCGTGGCCGAGCGCGGCCTGGGCCTGAAGATGAACGTGGTCGCCTTCGACCCCGTGCTGACGCCGGAGAAGGCGAAGGAACTGGGCGTGAAGCTGGTCACGCTGGACGAACTGTACGCGCAGGCCGACTTCATCACCTACCACGTGGCGATGGTCCCGGCCACCAAGGGCATGATCAACCAGGAAGCCCTGGCGAAGATGAAGAAGGGCGTCCGCATCATCAACTGCGCGCGCGGCGGCATCATGGTCGAGGCGGACGTCAAGGCCGCGCTCGCGAGCGGCCATGTCGCGGGCCTGGCCTGCGACGTCTACGCGACCGAGCCTGCCACCGAGCACATGTTCTTCGGCCTGGAGAACGTGGTCTGCACGCCGCACATCGCGGCCTCGACGAAGGACGCGCAGGTGACGGTGGCGCGGCAGGCGGCCGAGCAGATCGCCGACTACCTGCTGGACAAGGTGCGCAAGCACGCGGTCAACGGCGACAAGGTGGCGTAGCAGCGACGCATCCGGACTCCGGAGGAACGGCGCGGGCGGGACCACCCGCCCGCCGCCACAAGACAAGGCAGGATCCCCATGAAGAAGCTTCCCCTGTTCACTCCCATCCGCGGCATCCGCCCCGCGCCCGGCAAGGCGCAGGACGTCATCGCCCCGCCCTACGACGTGCTCGACAGCGAGGAGGCGCGCCAACTCGCTGCCGGCAAGCCGCTCAGCTTCCTGCACGTCTCCAAGGCCGAGATCGACCTGCCGCCCGGCACCGACGTGCACGCGCCGGCGGTCTACGAGAAGGCGGCGGAGAACTTCCGGCGGATGCTCGAAGACGGCGTGCTCATCCAGGACAGCAGGCCCTGCTTCTACGTCTACCGCCTCCAGATGGGCGACCACGTGCAGACGGGCCTGGTCGTCGGCGCCTGCGTGGACGACTACGACGCCGGCCGCATCCGCCGCCACGAGTTCACGCGCCCGGTCAAGGAGGACGACCGCGTCAACCAGATCCGCTACGTGCGCGCGCAGACCGGTCCCGGCCTGATCGCCTACAAGCAGATCCCGGCCGCCGACGCCGTCATCTCGCGCGTCGCGAAGGGGAAGCCCGAGTTCTCGGCCACCGGCCAGGGCGGCGTCATCCACACGCTGTGGGTCGTGGCCGACGACGTCGACATCAGGGCGCTCGTCGATGCGTTCGACACGGCCGACACCGTCTACATCGCCGACGGGCACCACCGCAGCGCCGCGGCCAGCCGCGTCAAGAAGCTGATGGTGGAAGAGCGCGGCAGCGCCCACACCGGCACCGAGCCCTACAACACCTACCTGGCGGTGGCCTACCCCGTCGACGAGATGAAGATCTGGGACTACAACCGTGTGGTGAAGGACCTGAACGGGCTGTCGCCGGAGGCCTTCCTGGCGAAGGTCGGCGAGTGCTTCGGCGTGGAGAAGGTCGCGGGACAGGCGAAGCCGGCAGCCCGGCGCGAGTTCGGACTCTACATGGGCGGGCAGTGGTACCGGCTTCGGCCCACGGTTCCGACACCGACGCGCGACGTCGACCCCGTCGGTGCGCTGGACGTGAGCGTGCTGTCGGACCTGGTGCTGGACCGCATCCTCGGCATCAAGGACCTGCGCAAGAGCGACCGCGTGGACTTCGTCGGCGGCATCCGCGGGCTGGGCGAGCTGGAGAAGCGCGTCGACTCGGGCGAGATGGCCGCCGGCTTCGCGCTGTTCGCCACCTCGCTGGAGGACCTGATCGCCGTGGCGGACACGAACCAGGTGATGCCGCCCAAGTCGACGTGGTTCGAGCCGAAGCTGGCGGACGGGGTGGTCTCCAACCCGCTGCTGTAACGTCAACCGTCAAGGCGGCCACGGGGCGCCGGCATTGCCGGCGCCCCTTCGCGTTCCCGCGCCGGGCCGCGGGCGGCCGGCGCCCCCCTTGACCTCGACCCGCCGCTCGTGACATGATAGCAGATCACCATTGTCCCCTCTCCGCCTGACGGGAGCGCCACCATGATCCCCATCCGCCGCCTCTCTGCCGTGTCCTGCATCGCCTTGCTGCTGGCGGCGACCGGCGCTCAGGCCCAGATCGCCGCCTACTTCGGCGAGGACGCAGAGGGCTGGTTCGTCCGCGACCTCTCCTGCAGCAACTACAACTCGATCGTGGCCACCCACCAGCCGGCCTGGCACGGCGCCGACGGCGACCCCGGCGGCTATGTGTCGCACCACGACGCGACGAACCAATGCGCCTTCTTCGTGGCGCCTGCGACGTGGCTGGGCGACCGCTCGGAGTACGCCGGCGGCAGCCTCACCTTCTCGCTCACCTCGACCGAGCGCGACTGGGCCGATTCGGACGTGGTGATCCTGGTTGGCGCCGGGCGCGTCATCTGCCACGAGCTGCCGCAGCTGCCGCCGGCGCCTCCGGCCTGGGGCCGCTACGTCGTGCCGCTGGTGGCCGGTGCGTTCCGCTACAACAACGCCTCCGGTGCCGTGGTCAGCCCCGCCGACTTCGCCGCCGTGCTGGCGGACGTCGACGGGCTGATGCTGCCCTGCGAGTTCGGCGCCCAGATCGAGGAGACCGTGGGTCTCGACAGCGTGCGCCTCGTGCTCCCTGCCAGCGCGGCGCCGGTGCCGGCAGCCACCGCCACGCTGTCCGCGGTCCCCAACCCGTTCAACCCGACGACCACACTGGCCTTCGAGCTGATGCGGGCGCGGCCTGTGCGCCTGACGATCCACGATGCGGCAGGGAGGCTGGT
>JAYRFB010000284.1:0-12080 GCA_041908585.1 Candidatus Krumholzibacteriia bacterium | reverse complement strand
GTCGTCGGCCACCGGCTGGGCCGGCAGGGGGCGCCAGGTGCCCGACAGGGGCGCGCGGGCGCCGCGCGCGGCGACCAGGCGCACGTCCATGCCTTCGGGCACCGCGACCAGGCGACCCAGCACCGGCAGGGCCGGCTGCCCGGGCTCTCCGGCGAGCTCGCCGCCCGGCAGGCCGATGTCGGTGAACGACTCGCCCAGCAGCTCCGCCTCCCGCAGCGTCGGGGCGGGGACGTCCACGCGGACGGTCAGGCGCGAGGCGTCGCTCCGGGCGACGGTCCATTGCGGGTCGGTGCCTGCGGCGGCGGCCGGCCGCGCGGCCAGCGCTCCCGCAGCGATCAGGAGGACGGTGAACAGACGCCAGGAACGCATGGAAGCCTCCAGGGGCGATCGCGGCCCGGGGCCGCGCGGCACGCGGGATGCCGGCCCCGGGGCGATCCGGGGCCGGCACGTCGGAGCCGCGCCTGCGAATCGGCGCGGCCCAGCTTTCCGATGGGGCAGATCATACCAGATCATGAGGTTCGGTAGCCTCACTTTATTATCCCGTTTTCGCGCCAATTGCAGGGCAATGGTCACATAAACATCTGTCATGTGAGGAATTATCCCCAAACTGCCATCAAATTCCCCGTGGTCCGGCGCCGGCGATGCGCTATAATCCAATACCCGGGTGCGCCCCTGTCCGCCGCCCGGCGGATCTCGACCCAGCGGCCCGCAGGAAGGAAGACATCCCATGCACAACGCAGCCCTCCGCGCCAAGGCGCCCGCGGCGCCCGCTCTCTCGACGTGCGCGCGTCCGTTGGTCGCCGCCCTGACCCTGTTCGTGGCGGCCCTGTGCCTGGCCGCCGACCCGGCCGCGGCCGCGACGCGCCGCGTGCCGGCCCAGTACGCGACGATCCACGCCGCCGTCACGGCGGCGGTCGCCGGCGACACGGTGCTGGTGGCTGCCGGCACCTATTTCGACTGCACGCACCCTACCGAAGGCCCGGGCTCGACGCCCGCGTGCGTGATCCTCAAGACCGGCGTGACGATCCGCGGCGCCGGCCCGGCCGCGACGATCATCGATGCGCAGGGCCTCGGACGCGGCATCTTCGGCGAAGGTGTCGCGAATGCGCGCGTCGAGAACCTGCAGGTGCGCGGCGCCTACGCGCAGATCTACGGCGCGGGCATCCTGCTGCGGAACGTGCCGGCCTCGGTCGCGGTGACGGACGTGCGCGTGACCGGCTGCGAGGACGGCGGCGTCGTCTGCATCAACGCGGCGCACGCGACGCTGACGCGGCTGGAGATCGACAACAACCTGGCCAAGCAGGGCGGCGGCCTGGCGATCGAGGAGGGCAGCAGCCCCGCGGTCACCGACTGCAACATCCACCACAACACGGCGCCCTCGGGGGCCGGGGTGTTCATCCGCACCCTGTGCTCGCCGGTGATCGACGGCTGCACGATCGACGCGAACGTCATCAACGCCAGCTTCGGCAACGGCGGCGGCATCGCGGTGCAGAGCGCCACGCCGACCATCACCGACTGCGTGATCACCGGCAACGTGACGCTGGGCTACGGCGGCGGCGTGGCCTTCGTGCAGGAGGCCGGCGGGCTCATCGAGGACTGCCTGATCGAGGGCAACGACGCGGCCGGCACCTACAGCCTGGGCGGCGGCATCGCGGTCAGCCAGAGCGACCCCGTGATCCGCCGCGTGACCATCGCCGGCAACTCCTGCAGCGGGTTCTACGCCGAGGGCGGCGGCATCGACGTCTCGTTCACGCCGTCGCCGGTCATCGAGAACTGCACCATCGTCGGCAATGCGACCAGCGTGAACGGCTTCGGCGGCGGCATCTCGCTGCAGTGGGGCGCGGCGCCGGAGATCACGCGCTGCATCATCGCCGGCGCCACGGCCGGCGAGGGCCTGTGGTGCCTGTCCGCGACGCCGGTCGTGACCTGCACGGATGTCTGGGGCAATGCCGGCGGCGACGCCGTGTGCGGCACCGACGGCGGCGGCAACTTCTCGGCCGATCCGCTCTTCTGCGGCACGGCGGGCAGCGAGTACAACCTGGGCGCCGGCAGCCCCTGCGCCGCGGGCGCCCGGCCCGGCGCGCCCTGCAGCGGTCTGCTGGTCGGCGCCGGCGCGAGCGGCTGCGGCGCCAGCCCGGCCCCCGTGCCCGCCGGCGTGGCGCTGGCCGCCGGCAACACGCCGAATCCCTTCAACCCGCTGACGACGATCTGGTTCGAGCTGCGCGAGGCCGGGCCGGTCACCGTCAGCATCCACGACCTGCGCGGCGCGCACGTGCTGACGCGGACCTGGGATCGCGCGCAGGCCGGCCGCACGGAGTTCGTGTGGCAGGGCGCGGACGAGTCCGGCCGCGCCATGCCGAGCGGCGTCTACCTCTACCGCGTCGAGACCGACGGGACGTTCGTCAGCCGAAGGATGAGCCTGATCCGATGATGACCCGCCTGCCGCAAGGGCTTCGCCTTGCCTCCGCCTCGGTCCTGGTCGCCCTTGCGGCGACCGGGACCGTTTCCGCGTCCGCTGCCGGGACCGCTCCGGTCCGTGGCAACCAGGTCGTCACCATTACCGCGGCGCCGGCCGGCGTCGAGGGCGCAGGGCGGGCAACGCTCGTGGCCCTGCCGCGCAACGCCACGGTCGCGCGGCATGCCGCCGTCGGGTCGGCGAACGCCGCCGCCGGCGCGGGCGGCCGCGTCATGATCATGCGCGGCCGGCCGGTGCTGCTGGCGACCGCGCCGGCCGGTGCCGGGCAGGCCGGGGACGCGACCGCGCAGGTCGCGATCGAACACGACGGCGACTGGGCCGCCGAGGATCCCGACCATCGCCTGGCCTCGCCGGCGCTGGAGGCGGCCCTGGCCGGCCTGCCCGCCGACAAGGCGGCGACGGCCAGCCGCGGCAGCTACGTGATCGTGCACGACGCGGCGCTCGCGGCCGCGGTGCAGCCGCTGGCGGACTGGAAGACGCGCAAGGGCCTGCGGGTGGTCACCGTGGGCACGGACGTCACCGGCTCCTCGACCGCGGGCATCAAGGCCTGGCTGCAGGACGCCTACGACAACTGGGACTATCCGCCCGAGCATGTCGTCCTGTTCGGCGACATCGGCGCGATCCCCACGTTCACCTTCCTCGGCAATCCCTCCGACCTGGAATACGTGCTGCTGGACGGCGACGACTTCCTGCCCGACGCGATGCTCGGCCGCTTCCCGGTCGAGAGCCTGGCCGAGGCGCAGGCCATGGTCGCCCGCACCGTCGGCTACGAGCGCACGCCGTACACGGCGGACCCGAACTGGTTCACGAAGTCGCTGATGGTGGCCGGCCTGACCGGCTCGACGACGCCGCCGCACACCGTGGGCTACTGCGGGCGCCAGCTGCAGGCGATCGGCTTCCAGCCGGCCACGGCCATCACGTCGCCGGTGCCGCTGCCGCCGCTGATGGGGGCGCAGCTGATCAAGCAGAACATCGACCTGGGCGCGTCGATGGTCGTCTACCGCGGCTGGGCGTACGGCACCGGGGGCTGGGACCCGCCGTCGTACACCGTCAATGACATCCCCGCCCTGAACAACGGCTGGAAGCTGCCGGTGGTCATGAGCTTCGTCTGCCTGACGGGCGATTACACCTCCAGCCCCCCGTGCTTCGGCGAGGCCTTCCTGCGCCAGGGCACGCCCGAGTCCCCGGGCAAGGGCGCGGTGGCCTTCGTCGGCAACGGCGAGCACTGGTCGCACACGCGCTACAACGACGCCATGGCGATCGCCGTGTTCGAGCGCATCGTCGAGGATGGCCTGACCGACCTGGGCGCGCTCCTGCACGCGGGCAAGCTGCGGTTCCTGGACTACTTCCCCGACGAGGTCGACGCGGCCACCAACGGCGAGGAGTCCGTCGAGTTCTACTTCCACATCTACAACCTGCTGGGCGACCCGGCGCTCGAGTACTGGCGCGGGGCCCCGCGCGCGGTCACGGTGGGGACGCCGGGCACGCTGCCTGCGGGTGCCAACGACATCACGGTGACCGTGGCCCTGGCCGACGGCGGGGCGCCGGTGGCCGGCGCGCGCGTGGGCGTCACGCAGGGCGGCGTGCTGCTGGGCAGCGGCCTGACCGACGCGGGCGGCACGGCGCGGCTCGAGCTGTCGCCGGTTGGCGCCGGCGCGGCGGTGGACGTCACCGTCTCGGGCGCGGGCGTCGTGCCGGCGGAGACGGCCGTTCCGACCGGCACGGCGACCGTGTACCTGGCTGCGGCCGGCGCCACGGTGGCCGACGGCGCGGGCGGCATCGCCAACCCGGGCGAGTCCCTGGCCGTCACGCTGCGCATGGCCAACCGCGGCTCCGCCGCCAGCGGCGCCTTCACGGTGACGGCCGCAGCCGTCGACGGCCCGGCGCAGGCCGCGGGATCGGCGGGCTTCGCGGCGCTCGGCGCCGGCCTGGAGGGCGACGCGCAGTCGCCGTTGACGGTGGCCGTGGATGATGACGCGGACGACGGCGCGGTCGTGACGCTGCGGCTGGCCGCGGACAGGGGCGGCGGCGCGGTCGACGCCTCGGCCTGGTCGTTCGCGGTGGCCGCGTCGCGCCTGGTGCCGGTGGCGCTCGACGCGGCGGCCGGCCATGTCGAGCCCGGGCAGACGACGCCCCTGCGGCTGGTCCTGCGCAACGACGGTTCGCTCGGCACCGCCGGCGGGACCGTCACGCTGGCCCTGGTCGGCGGCGGCGCCGCCGCGCTGGCCGGCGCGAGCGCGCCGTTCGGCGCCTGCGCGGCCGGCGCCTCGGTTGTCACCGGCGACGGCCTCGCTGTGACGGTCCCGGCGGCCATGGCCGTGGGCACCGCCCTCAATTGCACGGTCACGGTGGTGACAGCGGAGGGCTGGCGGCGCGAGGCGACGTGTGCGGCGGTGGTCGGCGACGTGGACGTGACCGCCCCGGTGGGCCCGGACGGCCACGGCTACTACGCCTACGACAGCGCCGACCTGGACTACCCGGCGTCCCGCCCGCAGTACGAGTGGACGGAGATCTCCACGCTGCTGGGCGGCTCCGGCACGAAGCTCGGCTTCTCGGTGCCGGACAACCTGGCCACGTCCGTGCTCGTGGACCTGCCGTTCACCTTCCGCTACTTCGGGCAGGACTACACGAGGATCCGCGTCTGCGACAACGGCTGGGCCTCGTTCGACTTGTCCAATCGCTACGACTTCTACAACTGGACGCTGCCTTCCTCGCACGGCAACAACGCCTTGGTGGCCCCGTTCTGGGACAACCTGAACCCCGAAACGCCGACCCCGGGGGCGCCGCTGCCGAACGGCGTGGGTCCCGACGGCATCTACGCCTGGCACGATGTGGCCGGCGGTCGCTTCATCATCGAGTGGAGCCGGCTGCCGAACTACCAGCCCGAGGTGCTGGGGCTGCAGACCTTCCAGCTCGTGCTGCTGGATCCGGCCGTGCGCGTCGGCCCCGACGGCAACGGCGAGATGCTGTTCCTGTACAAGCACGTCTCGAACAACGACGACCTGCGGATGTACGCGACCGCGGGCTGGGAATCGCCGGACGGCCTGGACGGGATCGAGCTGACGTACGACAACCGGTACGCCCCGGGCATGGCGCCGCTGCAGTCGGGGCTGGCCGTGCGCGTGACGACGGCCCCGCCGGTGCGCGTGCCTTTCGCCCTGGCGGCCTTCACGGCCGAGGTGGTTGGCGGCGCCGTGCGGCTGGCCTGGCGCCCGGCGGACGAGCGCCCGGTACTGGGCTGGCACGTCGATCGGCTCGACGCCGGTGGCGCCACGCGGCTGACGGCGGAGCCGCTTCCCGCCGGGGCGCGCGCGTTCGTCGACGCCGCGCCTTCCGGGGATGCCGACGCCCGCTACGCGCTGACGGCTCTGCACCCGTGGCAGGCCGAGAGCCGGCCGGGCGAGATCGCCGCCGGCGCCGCTGCCGGCGGGGCCCGCTTCTACCTGCGGACAGTGGGGGCCAATCCCTCGCGCGGCGGCGTGGACCTGGCGTTCGCCCTGCCCCAGGGCGGCCAGGCCCGCCTGCGCGTGTATGACGTGGCGGGTCGCCTGGTGCGAACGCTGGTGGACGGGCCGCTCGCGGGCGGCGAGGATCGCCGCACCTGGGACGGCCGCGACGACAGCGGCCGGCCCCTGGGCGGCGGGCTCTATTTCGGGCGGCTGGAGTCGGCGCACGGCGTCGTCACCGCCAAGCTGACGCTCGTGCGCTGAGAGGCGGCCGCCCGGCATGAAGCTGATCGCCCTGCTGCTGGGCCTGCTGACGGCCCTGGGCGCCTGGGAGACCTGGCGCCATGGCCGGCATCGCCGGCGCATTCCGGTGCGTGTGCACGTCAACGGCACGCGCGGGAAGTCATCGGTGGCGCGGCTCATCGGGGCGGGGTTGCGCGGCGGGGGGCTGCGCGTGGTGGCGAAGACCACGGGCAGCGCCGCCGCGCTGGTGCACGTGGACGGCAGCGAGACGAGGATCCGCCGGCGCGGCGGCCCCAACATCCGCGAGCAGCTGGCGGTCGTGCGGGCGGCGGCGGCCGAGCGCTGTGACGCGCTGGTGCTCGAGTGCATGGCCGTGCGACCGGACTTGCAACGGACCTGCGAACATTCCATCGTGCGGGCCACGCACGGCGTGATCACCAACGTGCGCCCGGACCACCTCGAGGTGATGGGACCCACGCTCGACGACGTGGCGGCCAGCCTGGCCGGCACGGTGCCGCGCGACGCGAAGCTGTTCACGGCCGAGGAGGCCTACGCCGGCTACCTCGAGGGCGTGGCGAGCGCGCGCGGCTCGACGTTCCGGCTGTGCCGGGCCGCCGACGTGACCGAGCAGGAGATGGCCGGCTTCGCCTACGAGGAGTTCGCGGACAACGTGGCATTGGCCCTGGCCGTGTGCCTGGACGCGGGCGTCGAGCGACGGGCCGCGCTGGCCGCCATGTACGGGGTCACGCCCGACGTGGGCGCGTTGACGCGCTGGCCGCTGGACGAGGCGGGCAAGCGCGTGGAGTTCGTCAACGCCTTTGCTGCGAACGACCCGGTCAGCTACGTGCGGATCTGGGAGCGGTTCGGGCTCCGGCAGGATCCGTCGAGGGTGGTGCTGCTGATGAACAACCGCGGCGACCGCCAGCGGCGCAGCAAGGACCTCGCGCCGCTGTTCGGTCGCGAGCTGCCGGCGCTGCGCTATGCCGTCATCGGCACGGAAACGGCGGTGTTCGTCGACATGCTCCTGCGGCAGGGCCTGCCCCGGGAGTCGATCTGCGACCTGAGCCGGCTGGATGCCCCGGCGCTCTGGGACGAGCTGGCCGGGCTGACCCCGGACGGGGGCATGGTGGTTGGGGTGGGCAACATCGCGGGCATCGGCCACGCGCTGCTGGACCACCTGCGGGCAAGGAGCGGGGCGGCGTGATCTTCCAGAGCATCGGGCTGGGGCTGGTGGTCAGCCTCGTCTTCAGCGAGATCCTCGGCCTGGCGGCGGGCGGGCTCGTGGTGCCGGGCTACATAGCCCTGTACCTGGACCAGCCGCTGCGCATCATCGGCACGCTGCTCGCGGCGCTGGTGACGTACGGGCTGGTGAAGGTCATCGGGCGCTTCGTGCTGCTGTACGGGCGGCGGACGATGGTCTTCTGCGTGCTCGGCGGGTACCTGTTCGGGTACCTGACGCAGTACCTCAAGGTGTTCAACGCGGCGGCCGGCCTGGGCATGGACGCCGCCGTCCTGCAGGCCATCGGCTACATCATCCCGGGGCTCATCGCCTACTGGATGCTGAGGCAGGGCATTGTCGAGACCATCTGCACGATGACCGTGGCGGCGTTCATCGTCAGGCTGGGGCTGGTCGTGGCCCACGGAGGCAGGCTCATTGAGCTGGCGGTTGGATAGGCGGCGGCAGCTGATCCTGCTGGGACTGGCGGTGGCGGCCCTGCTGATGCAGGCGCTGCTGGAGTACGCGCGCGTGCCGGTGAGGCAGCGCGACTACGACCTCAAGCTGGAGGCATCGCGCCTGGCCGCGCGCGCCTTCACGGCGCTGCGGGTCGAGCAGGGGCTGCACGAGGGGCGCATCGACCTGGTGAACGACCCGGCCGGCACGGGGATGATCGGCCCTGAGTTCAGCCTGATCACGAATGCGCGCGGCGACCTCGAGTCCAAGCTGACCAGCGTGAACCCGAACTTCGCCGCCCTCATCGTGCAGTACTTTCGCCAGGCAGGGCTCAAGGCGGGCGACCCGGTCGCCGTGGCGATCAGCGGCTCGTTCCCGGCCCTGAACGTCTGCCTGTACGCCGCGCTGGAGACGATGAAGCTGCGACCGGTGGTGATCACCTCGGTCGGCGCCTCGATGTGGGGCGCGAACGACCCGCAGTTCACCTGGCTGGACATGGAGGCGATCCTGGCGCGCGCCGGCATCTTCACGACGCGCAGCGCGGCCGCCACCCACGGCGGCGGCAACGACATGGGCCGCGGACTCAGCCCCGAGGGCAGGCGCCTGATCGAGGCGGCGGCCGCCCGGCACGGCGTGCCGCTGCTGGAGGCGGGGAACATCGAGGAAGCGATCACGCGGCGCATGTCGTTCTGGGCCGAGGCGCAGCGCGGCCACGCCTACAAGCTGAGCGTCAATGTCGGCGGCGGCGTGGCCAGCCTGGGCAGCAGCCACAACCGGCTCCTGCTTCCGTCGGGGCTGAGCTACGACCTGGGCGAGCACAACTGGGCGCGCAAGGGGACGCTCGTGCTCTTCGCGGAGCAGGGCGTGCCCGTCGTCCACCTGCTGAACGTCACGCGGCTGGCCGAGGAGAACGGCCTGCCGGTGGCTCCGGACTTCCTGCCCCAGCCGGGAGAGGGACCCCTGTTCGAGCGACCGATGTACAGCCTGCCGTTGGCCGCCGTGATGCTGGTCATCTACTCGCTGGCCTGCGTGCTCATCCTGGCCCCCGAGGTCAGGGCCGGACTATTCGACCGCCTGAACCGGCGACCGGGCGCGGCTGCGGCCGCCTGGGCCGCGCTGGCACTGGCGCTGGGCCGTGTCTGGGCGGGGCCGGCCGCCGCGGCGGTGACCTCGTGGCGCGAGGTCAAGCCGTCCGGTGGCGGCACGGTCTGCGTCACGTCCGAGGGACACGAACTCGCCTACGTCGTCCTGTCGGGGGAACGGGGGACGGTCTTCGAGGTCACGGGTCCGCGGCGCTGCAAGCTCCTGACGCGCGGCCTGCCGGCCGCCGGGGTGGTCTCCGGGCGCTACGAGGTCAACGTGCGCATCGACGGCGTGCTGGCCGAGACCCGCTCGCTGGCCATGGAAGCGGACGCCGACGCGCAGACCTGCGCCGGCGGGCCGGTCACCGCCCTGCGGCGGACGTACTTCGAGGTGGGACCCGGCCTGCATCGCGTGGAACTGGGCGGCAGCGCGGCGGCCGGCGCCCGCGTCGCCGGACGCCTGTTCGGCGAAGTCAAGCGGCGCGGCACGGGGCGTGCGCCGCTCACGCCGGCCTCCTACGGCTCGGTGGCCACGCTGCAGTTCGACAGCGGCGCCCAGAGCACGTATTACCGGCCGCTGCCCGGCCGCGCGCTGGTCCTGGACGTGACCGGCCCCACTTCGCTGCAGATCCACACGCGCGTCGATTTCGATGTGCGCATGAGCGGGACACAGGATTTCTCGATCGAGCTGACGAGGGACGGGACGGACCGCCGCACGTACCATGCCACGGCCGAGAAGCTAGCGGGAGCGGTGTGGGTGGAGACCCCGCAGCTGCTGCCGGGCACCCGGCACCGGCTGCGCATCGACGTGCCGGCCGGGCGCCATCGCTACGAACTGCGCTGCCTGCGACCGGACGCCTGCGGGATCGCGGTGCAGTTCCAGATCCCGGTCGGCGACCTGGAGGTGCGGCCGTGAGCCGCGCGCGCCGCCACATCGCCGCCGGCGCGCTGGCCCTGGCGATGGGGTTCCCGCAGGGGGCTGCGGCCGTGGCGCCCGTCGCGGCGGACACGGTGGCTGCGATCGCTCCGTCGTCGGCGGTGGCGGCCGTGGAGGCGCCCAAGGCCTCCGGCGCGAAGGCCGCGAAGGCGGCCAAGCCGTCGGCCTGGGAGGTGCGCGGCACAGCTTCCTGCGCCTTCATCTACAACGACAACATCCTGGGCGCGAGCACCGACGACATCGACGCCTTCGAGAGCGGCAGCTACCCGTTCAAGTTCGCGCACGATTCGACGGACGACATGGTGATCGCCCCGGGACTGGACGTGGAAGCCCGCCGCGACCTCTTCGCGCTGGGGCAGACGCGCGTGCGCGGGCGCGTCAAGCACTGGATGTACGCCAACAACCCCATCAAGACGAACACGGACTTCGACTTCTTCCTCAGGCAGTACATCGGCAAGCGCCAGAGCCTGGAGCTCTACCTGCACGCCTCGCCGTTCCAGTACATCCGTCACCTGTCGGACCGGTCGCCGCTGATGGATCCCGAGAGCGAGCTCCGCTGGTACGAGTTCCGCTTCCAGCGGAACATCTGGAACCTGGCCTGGCGGCAGACGGTTTCCCGGAGTCTGGCGGCGACGCTGGTCTTCGAGCGGAATTTCCGCTACTACAACCGCGAGTTCATGGAGAACGACATCGCGGCCTGGGAGCTGCGCGGCAGCCTGGCCTGGACCGTCAGCAAGGTCGTCTCCCTGAGCGGCGACTACAGCTACGAGGACGGCAACGGTCGCGGCGTCGACGAGGTGGGCGAGGCCCTCGAGACCTCCGACGACAGCGACCCGTCCTACGAGCGCGACCTCTACCGGCTGGGCGTCGACCTGTCGCTGCCGCAGCTCGCCCGCTACGTCGACGAGATCGGCCTGACCTTCCTGTTCATGGACTACTACTACACCGCGGGCCGGCTCCTGGTGGAGGACCCCTACCACGTGGGACGCCGCGACCTGAACTACAAGTACACCGTGGAGCTGACGCGCAAGCTGAGCCGCGACGTGACGATGCGGCTGGCGGCGCGGCGCTCGTCGAGGACGGTCGAGTCGCCCTGGGAGGGCGACCTGACCACGGACAAGGCATTCGTGCAGTGGCAGGCCTGGGTCGACCTGGCCTACCGGTTCTGACCCGGACCATCGGTGGCGAAGAGCGAGGAGTGCAGATGATCGCGCGTCTCGGATCCCGGCTGTTGATGCCCGCCCTGGCGGCGGGCGTGTGCCTGCTGGCCGGCGGTTGCGCCCAGCAGGACCTCTACGAAACGCCCGGCGCGCCGTTCACGGTCGTCGGTCGCGTGCCTCTGCCCAGCCAGAACGAGGACGTGGCCACGCTCGGCCGCACGGCCTTCGTGGCGGGCGGGCAGGCCGGGCTCCACACGATCGACTTCAGCGACCCGTACGCGCCTGCGCTTCTGCAGACGATCAATACCCTCAAGTACAGCGAGTCGCTGGGCGTCGTGCGCACGCTGAGCGAGGGCCGCGTGCGCGACATCGGCCTGATCGTCGAGGGCACCGAGGGCGTCAGCACCTACGACGTGACGGATCCCTCCGCGGTGGCGTCGTTCAACACCACGACCACCGCCGTGTTCGGCAACCGCATCTGCATCGTGCAGCCGGAGGACCCGGCCGAGGCGTTCACGGCCTTCCTGGCCGAGAGCTGGAAGGGCGTGCGCGTGTTCCGCTCGCTGCCGGCGCAGCCGGGCATCCTGGCCTACGACGGCGTCTTCACCGGGACGAACGGCTACGCCGAGGGTGTGGACGTCCGCGACGGCTGGTGCTACGTCGCCGACGACCAGATGGGCCTGGCCGTCATCGATGCCCGCATCCTGGCGCTGGGCACGATGCGCGTGGTCTCATGGGCGGACTCGCCGGGAGAGGCCCTGGACCTGCAGCTGGACGGCGACTACGCGTTCGTCGCCGACGGCGGGCGCGGGCTCGCCGTGTTCGCCGTGGACGGTGGCGCGGAGCCGGTGCGGGTCGCCCAGCTGGCGCTCGAGGGCACCTGCCGGGCCATCGCCGTTCGGGACGGCATCGCCGTGCTGGCAGCCCAGGGCGCCGGGCTGCACTTCGTCGACGTGAGCAACCCGCGCGCGCCGCAGTTCCTGGGGCGCGTCCTGACCAGCTACGCGATGGACATCTGCTTCTCGCACGAGGGCTTCCTGCTTGCCGTCGACCGCGACGAGGGC
>JAYRFB010000283.1:0-27120 GCA_041908585.1 Candidatus Krumholzibacteriia bacterium | reverse complement strand
TTGAAGCGCCAATCGGAGCGGAACTCGCTGTGGAAGCGGCACTTGGGGTTGGGGCAGTGGGGCGGGACGAAGCTGTCGGTGGATGTGTTCATGCCCGGCCCGGGCAACTGCCGGGCCGGGCACAATCTCGACGGCACAACTTTCAGCGAACGCCCTGCATGAGCGCCAGCATCTCGGCCGCCGGTACGAAGCCGGTGGACCGCCCGTGCAGGATCTCGCCGCGGCTGTCGATGAAGACGACGCGCGGCAGGCCTGACACGCCGAATTCCTCCTTGATCGCCGACATCTCCTCGTCGTCGGTGGCGGTCGCGTCGATCTTGATGGTGGTCCAGCGGGACGATTCCGCCACGACCGTCGGGTCGTTCCACACAGACTTGTCCAGCTTCTTGCAGTAGACGCACCAGGTCGCCCAGAAATCGACGAGGACCGGCCGGCCCGCGGCCTTCGCGGCTGTTCGCGCCGCGTCCAGCCGGGCCCGGGCGCCCGCGCCGGTGGCGATGACCTCCCAGGCCACCTTCCCGGCCGGGGTGGCGGACGTCGCGGCGGCAGCCGGCGTTCCATCATGTCCCGGAGCCTGCGAGGTGACGACCGTGGCGCCGCCATCGCGCGCCGCCGCGCCCATCGTCGCCTCCACCGTTGCTTCCTTCGTTGCCAGGGGTGACGGGATCAGGAACCCATGGTTGAGGAACGAACCGACCAGCAGCCAGAGGCCGGTGACGAACACCACGAGCCCCAGCGCCATGCGCGCGCGCGGCCACCAGCCCCAGCCCTCCTGGGGCCTGTCGAATGCACCCATGAAGACCGCGGTGAGGATCGCCGCCAGCCCGGCCAGCGGATAATAGACGGCGGCCGGCAGCACGATGCCCGGGCGCACGAACCAGAAGGCCATCACGACCAGCAGCAGGCCCATGCCGCGCTTGACCGTGTCCATCCAGCCGCCGCTGCGAGGCAGGGTGCCCAGCAGCGCCGGGAACGTGCCGACGCCGATCAGCAGCAGGCCCATGCCCAGGCCGAAGGTGAACAGGGAGAAGAAGCCCAGGACCCAGCTGCCGGTCGTGGCCACCCAGACCAGGAGGGCGGCGAGGAACGGCCCTACACATGGCGACGCGACCAGGCCGGAGACCATGCCCATGGCGAAGACGCCCAGCAGGCCGCCCTTCCCGCCGCCCGGCCCAGCCAGGCGGTCGCGCAGGAATGCGGGCGCCTGCAGCTCGAACGCGCCGAACATGCTGAAGGCCAGGACCAACAGGAGCAGGGCGATGGGTCCCACGACGTAGGGGCTCTGCATCAGCGCAGTGATGCCGCTGAACACCGAGGCGCTGAGCGCGCCGAGCACGGCGTAGACCAGGGCCATGCCCAGGACGTAGGTGAACGAGAGTCCCAGCCCGTGCAGGGCGCCCTTCTCCTGGCTGCGGGCGCCGATGACCGCGAGCGTGATCGGGATCATCGGGTAGATGCAGGGTGACAGGCTCATCAGCACGCCGAACCCGAACACGAGCGCCAGGAAGAACGGCAGGCCGCGCCGGTCGAGGAAGTCCTGGATGCGGTCGGACGACCAGCCGCTGCCGTAGGCGACGTCGACCGTCAACGGCGACGTGGCCAACAGGGGTGTCCCGTCCACCGTGGCACCGGAGGCAGTGACCGCCAGCTCGAGGCGTCCGGTGCGCGTGCCGGCAGGCACGGGTGCCGCCCATTCGATGGCCAGCGCGCCGGCTTCGCCGGGTGTCACCCGGGGCGGGTACGGCGCGCCGAACGGAGCTGCGCCGCCGGCCGCCGCCACGGCGACCGTCACGGAGGCCGAATCCAGGAACTCGTCCGGAGCCGGCGTGACCACGACGTCCAGCACGAGGTCGCGGCCGGGCTCGACCGAGGCCTGGCGGGCGGAGGCGCGCACCTCGAGGGCGGCCGCCGGCATGGCGCCGACAAGCAGCAGCGTGCAGGACAGCGCCTGCAGCAGGAACAGGACGCGGCGGGCGGGGTTCATCGGGACTCCCTGGCTCTGGAGACGGCGGGGATGACTATGGCGCTTCGGGTCACGGTGCGCCTAGAATAAGCCATATAGTCCGGGCGACAAGCCCGGGTTCCCCGGCGCCGGTGGCGGCGCCGGGCTCATGATGGGACCTGGAGGCCGGGAGGCACCATGGCGGGGAACTTCGGCAAGGGAGCCGCGTGGCGGCTCGGCTCGATGGTGGTTGCGGCGACGGCCCTGGCGATCCTGGCCAGTGGCGCCTGCCGGGGCAAGGACACGGGGGCCGGAAATGCCGGCGGCGCGGGTGCCGGCGGGCGCATTGGCGGCGCGGTCACGGACCTGCGGTTCGTGGACCTCGACGGGCGGGAGCACACCAGCGCGTCGTTGCAGGGCAAGCTGGTAATGGTCGATTTCTGGGACACGTGGTGCGGTCCCTGCCTGCGGGCGCTGCCTCATCTCAAGGAACTTGGCGAGGCGCACGAGGGCCGGCTTGTCGTGGTGGCGGTGGCAATCGGGCAGGAGGGAGAGGCCAAGGTGCGCGAGGTGGTCGCGCGCCAGGCGCTGCCGTTCCCGGTGGTCATGCATGGGGCGCAGGGGGACCTGGTGCCCGCCTTCGGCGAGGTTTCCGCGCTGCCGACCACCTTCCTGCTCGACCAGCAGGGCGTGATCCGCCAGCGGTGGGTGGGGGCGCAGTCCCCGTCGACGTACGCGCGCGCGGTGAGCGACCTGCTGGGGTCGTGAAGGGCTGGGACAGTGAAGCGGGTCAACGCCGGGAAATGAAGAACCCCTGGCTGCGGTTGCCTGCAGCCAGGGGCTAGAGAGCGCTGGTCATTTTCTCAACCACCAAAAGAGATCGATCAGCGACAACGTCAGCACGAAGATGCCCGTTTCCATCCCGATCCCCCCTTTCCCCGGTTGGAGCCAGAAGGAATTCCTGCCAGAGGGATCGGTCGGCGGCTGCGCGGCTTGAGGGATTCCCCGGGTGTGGGCGCCGGCCGGCGACGTCTCCTGAAGGAATCCTCAGCAAGTTCAGGGCCCAATGGAGGCTGAATCGGCCAACTGCTTGACGTGCAACAGCATGGCCGTCTGGTCGTCGGAACGGCGCCGGTGCCCGAAAGCATCGACCGTGGCAAAGACATGCTCAAGGACCGCGGCGGGGTGGCTTTCGGCACCACCCTCCACCACGGCGAGCAGGCGCTCCGCGTCGAAGAACTCGCCTTCTGGACTCCTCTGCTCGGTCAGCCCGTCGGTGAACAGGAAGAGGCGATCGCCGGGTTCGAGGCGGACCGTCCCCTCGCGATAGGCGACGTCGGGCTCGACTCCCAGAACGGGCCCGCCCTTGCGCAGGACCTGCCGCCCCGGCACGGTCCGCCGCATCAGGACCGGTGGCTCCATGCCCGCGTTGCAGTAGGCCAGCAGGCCGCTGGCCGGGTCCCACACAGCGTAGAAGAAGCAGATGAAACTGCCCTCGGCGACCAGCGATGCGACCACGGGATTCATGCGCCCGACGACGGCGCGGGGGCTGTCCCCGCGCTCGGCGGCCAGCCGGAAGGCGACGCGCAGCGAGCTCATCATGAGTGCCGCGGGGATTCCCTTGCCGGCGACATCGCCGATGGCCAGCGCCAGCCGCCCGTCTTCCATCGTGAAGTAGTCGAAATAGTCGCCGCCGACCGTGCGGCACGGCTCGTTCCGCCCGCAGACCAGCGCCTGCGGCGTCTCCAGCGGGGCGACCGGCAGCAGGTTGGCCTGGATGCCGCGGGCCACTTCCAGCTCCGTCTCGAGGCGCCGGACGCGCAGGCGTTCCTCGTAGAGCTGACGGCTCTCGACCACCGGCCCTGCCTGGACCGCCAGCGCCTGCAGGTTGGCCACATCCTCCTGGCCGTAGAGCTGCCCGCCGGACTTGGGGCCGAGGGACAGGAATCCCAGCAGGCGGTTGCCCGAGACCATGGGCACGAGAAGCTCGGCGTCCAGGCTGCCGATGAACCGCCAGATGACATCGGCGCCGGCGCCGCCGGGGCTGAAGTCCTCGAGTTCCTCGCGGAACACGGGCCGGCGCACCCGGTCCAGGAGGCCCGTGAGCGGGTTGTCGGCGGGCAGCGCGTCCTGAGCGAGCGCGCCGCCGGCGGTCCAGCCGGAACGCGCGCTGAAGCCGCGCGCCTGGCCGCCGCCCGCCGGGCCGCCGGCCCCTGCCAGGACGATCGCGAAGCTGCGTGGCCGGAAGAGCTCGCCCAGCGATTCGCCCAGGTGTTCGAGGACGGCGTCGGCCTCGATGAGCCCGGTCAACCGGTCGGCCAGCCGCGCGATCGCCTCACGGTTGGCGCGCCGCGAAGGGTAGAAGGCCAGGTCGACCAGACGCTGCACGCGGCCCCGCAGGGGCGCGATCACGAGAGCCGTCGCCGCGACCAGGAGCACGAGGACGTGCGAGGAATCGACGGCGAACCGGGTCGACAGGAACGTCCCGACCGCGACGGTGACCAGGAGGTAGCCGATGACCACCAGCGCCGTGAGCGTGCCGTAGATGAGGCCGATGCGCACGACGAAGGCGGTGTCGAGCGCGCCGTAGCGCATGATCGCCAGCGCGAAGCTGGCCGGGACCAGCAGCAGCGAGAGCCCCAGGTAGCTGAGGTGGGGGGCGCTGGCGCCCGGGGCCAGGCTGCCGAGGGCCATCGTCACCAGGAACGGCACCAGCCCCGCGGTCAGGCCGCCCAGGATCACCAGCATCTTCGTGCGGCGGATGGGCCGGTCGCGGCGCAGCGCGTTGCGGCCGAAGCGGACCAGGCCGATCAGGAAGTAGGCGATCATGTAGACCAGCGAGACGGCGCCCAGCACCGCTTCCGTCGCACCGGCGGGCCGCGCGCCGCGCATCGCCTCGGTGACGGTCGCCACCGCGAACAGCAGCCAGGCCGGGGCCGCGAGCCAGCGGGCGACGACACTGCCGCGCCGGCCGGGATGCCAGGGTGAGGGGAACTGCAGGAAGAAGCGCAGCACATAGGCCGGCAGAAGGTACTGCAGGAGCGCGCGCACGTGCGCCTTGGCCACGACGAAGTCGAGCCGGCCCACGTCCGGCACGTCGATGAGGAAGAACGCGAAGATCGCGCACATGGCGAAGAAGTGGCGCGCCACCGGGTCGGCCCGGCGGGCCAGGACCCACCAGCCGATCAGCAGGAACGCCAGGCCGCTGATCCACTGCGTGTACTGCGTGACCATGGCCGATTGTGAAGGCGGGACCGGCTGCAGCACCGCGGTCACCACGTGCCCTTCCCGTTCCAGCTCGAGCGCCAGCGGCTCCAGGCGGTAGCGGCCGGCCGTCGCGGCGTAGTACTCCATCATCCGCGGTACGGGTCGTCCGTCGACCGCGGTGATGCGGTCCCCGGCCCGCATGCCGGCACGTTCGGCCGGGCCGCCCGGCTCGACGCGCAGCACCTTCTTGTCCAGGACGGAGTAGCCGTACTCGGCGCGCTTGGCGATGTGGAACGCCGAGGGCAGGGTGAGGGCCAGCAGCAGCGGGGCGGCAACCAGCAGGGCCAGCGACCTGGTCACGCGCTCGAAGCGGTTCTGGCGGTAGCCGGCGGGGTGCCGCACGGTGCTGCTCCGGCCGGAAGCGTTGCCGGCGTGGCTGGGGCCCGGTGCGTCATTCTACCACGAATGGAACCGGCGCCAAGCGCCGGCTGCGCGCGGGGCACGGGAGACGGCAACCGGTCGGGGGCAAGACGAAGGGCCCGGTGAAGACCGGGCCCTTCGGAACCGTCGGCGCTCGTCGAACTAGCGGAACAGCGCCTTCACGCCGCCCCAGCTCTCGCCCTCGATCGAGACGGCGCAGTCGCCGTTGATCGTGGCGACGGGGAACGTGCGGCCGCCCGTCGACTGCTTGAGCTCCTTGATCATGTTCGTGTCGGCGCCATCGAGGTAGGCGGGGACCTTCTCCGGCAGCGAGTGGAAGAACACGCCGTCGATGAAGAACTGCGCCGGCGTCGCGGTGCTGCTCAGGTAGAAGTCGATGATGCCGATCACGACGGCCGGGTACGTGAACGGATTGATCATCGGGTTGACCACGCCGACGATGTACTCGCCGGGCAGGATACCGACGTTGATCGCGCCGCTGCCCATGATATTGACATCGACGTTGGTCAGGAAGATCGGGCCGGTCGTGGTCAGCTTGGCTTCCCAGCCGTGGACGCCCATGGGGCTGGTCGGGTGCGTGATCACGAGGAACGCGCGATGGGCCCCGACGTCCATGGTGATGCAGTTGTTGCAGGCGCAAGGATCGAAGTAGACGCCGATGCCGTCGTCATCGGGATCCAGCTGGGCCTGGGCGACACCGGCGAGGGCCGGCAGGATAAACAACGCGAGAAGCAACTTCCTCATGACAATCCCCCACGGTGTTGGGTCTCGTGAAGCTCGAGTGGAACGAGACAGCCCGGGCGAACTCCTGCTCGTGCCCCCTTAAGCTACCCGAATCGAGCGGCGATGGGAAGCACAATTTCTGGGGAATCGGGCAAAAATACCTGCCGCGGGGCGTACTCTTCCGCAAATCGAATCCATCATTGTAATTAGGTGTGAAAATGTGCGGATTCGGTGGGTCCGGTCGCCGGCCGCCGGGGCCAAACCCGTTGCCCGTGCCGGTCCGGGGTGCTAACTTCACAACTTGCTTTCCAGACGACAATTCCGGCTATCCGACCCGACCCGCGAGCCGACAGGAGCGACACCCGTGGCAGACCTGCGCGAGATGGCCCAGTACACCCCCGGTGGTCTCGAGGAAGCCTGGTACCGACGCTGGGAGGAGGCCGGCCTCTTCGCTCCCGACCCGGAGGCGAGCGGCGATCCATTCGTGATCACCCTGCCGCCGCCGAACGTGACGGGGATCCTGCACATGGGGCACTGCCTGGGCAACTCGATCCAGGACACCCTCATCCGCTGGGCCCGCATGAAGGGCCGGCCCACGCTGTGGGTGCCCGGCACCGACCATGCGAGCATCGCCACCGAGCAGGTGGTCTCGCGGCAGATGGCCGAGCAGGGTCTCGACAAGCGGGCCGCCGGGCGCGAGGAGTTCCTGCGCCGCGCCTGGGAGTGGAAGGAGCACACGCACGGGCGCATCACCAACCAGATCCGCCGGCTGGGCTGCTCGCTGGACTGGAGCCGCGAGGCCTTCACGATGGACGAGCCGCGCAACCGGGCCGTCACCGAGGCGTTCCTGCGGCTGCGGGACAAGGGCCTGATCTACCGCGACGTCTACCTGGTGAACTGGTGCCCGCACGACCTCACGGCGATCAGCGACGACGAAGTCGAGCACCGCGAGGTGGAAGGCAGCCTCTGGCACTTGCGCTACCCCCTGGCCGACGGCAGCGGGCACGTGACCGTGGCGACGACGCGCCCGGAGACGATGTTCGGCGACGTCGCCGTGGCCGTGCACCCGCACGATCCGCAGCGGGCGGGCTACATCGGCAAGCTCGTGAAGCTGCCGCTGACCGACCGCGAGATCCCGGTCATCGGCGACCATCACGCCGACCCGGAGAAGGGCACCGGGTTCGTCAAGATCACGCCGGCACACGACCCCAACGATTTCCAGGTGGGGCGGCGCCACGGGCTGCCGCAGGTCGTCTGCATGACGCCGTCGGGCGTGATGAACGAGGCGGCCGGCCGCTTCGCCGGGCTGGACCGCAAGCGGGCCCGCAAGGAGGTCGTGGCGGCGCTGGAAGCAGAGGGGCTGCTGGAAAAGGTCGAGAAGCACGTGCACCAGGTCGGGCACCACGACCGTTGCGGGACCGTCATCGAGCCGTACCTGTCGCGGCAGTGGTTCCTGCGCATGGACCAGCTGGCGCGGCCGGCGCTGCAGGCGGTGGCCGACGGCGAGATCCGCCTGTATCCGGATCGCTGGGTGGGCGTCTACAACAACTGGATGCAGAACATCCGCGACTGGTGCATCAGCCGCCAGCTTTGGTGGGGCCACCAGATACCGGTGTGGTACTGCCGTGACTGCGGGGCCGAGACGGCGGCGGCCTCGGTTCCGGCGGCCTGCGGCGCCTGCGGCGGCACGGCCCTGGATCGTGACCCCGACGTGCTGGATACCTGGTTCAGCAGCTGGCTGTGGACGTTCTCGCCCCTGGGCTGGCCGGAGCGTACCGAGGACCTCGAGCGCTACCACCCGACGTCGGTGCTGGTGACGGCCGCCGACATCATCTTCTTCTGGGTCGCGCGCATGGCGATGGCCAGCTACGAGTTCCTGGGCGAGAAGCCGTTCGGCGAGGTGCTGTTCACCGGCATCGTGCGCGACGGCCAGGGCCGCAAGATGAGCAAGTCGCTGGGCAACAGTCCCGACCCGATCGACCTGATGGACAAGTACGGCGCCGACGCGCTGCGCTGCAGCCTGGTGATGCTGACGCCCACGGGAGCGGACGTCTTCTTCGACGAATCCACGCTCGAGGTGGGGCGGAACTTCTGCAACAAGATCTTCCAGGCGACCAAGCTGGTGCTCGGCTCCTGGGACGAGGCGGGACTGGCAGCGCCGGCGGCGGCCGAGCCGGCCCCGCGGCAGCTCGACCTGTCGGCGGTGGCGGGCGCCGACCGCTGGGAGGCCGCGCCGGCGGAAAGCCTGCGCGCGCTGTGGCGCGGCGTGTTCGGTGGCGCGCTGCCGATCGACATCGCGGACGGGGACCTGGCGCTGGAGGATCGCTGGCTGCTGGCGCAGCTCCACCGCGTGGCGGCGGACTGCGATGCGAACCTGGAACGGCGCCGGCTCAACGATGCGTCGTACGAGGTGTTCAACTTCTTCAGGCACGAGTTCTGCGACTGGTACCTGGAGGCCATCAAGCCGCGGCTGCGCGACGAGGAGCGCCGGGGGCCTGCCCTGGTCGTCGCCGTGCTGTGCCTGGGCCTTTCCTACAAGCTGCTGCACCCGGTCATGCCTTTCATAACGGAGGAGCTCTGGAGCCGGTTGCCGCCGGCGAGCGGCTTCCTCATGACCTCGTCCTTCCCGACGTGCAGCGGCGCGGCGCCGTTCGCGGCGGAGTCGGCGGCCTTCGCCGGCGTGATGGAGACCGTTGGCGTGCTGCGCAACCTGCGGGCCGAGCTGGGCGTGCCGCCCGGGCTCCGCGGAGAGGGCGTGCTGCGCGCGGCGGACGGCGCGAAGCGCGATGAGCTGCGCGCGACGGCCGGCCTGGTCGCGCTGCTGGCCAAGCTCGAGCGGGTGACGGTCGCCGGTGACGGGCCGGCCCCGTCGCCTGCCGGCGTGGGCGTGGCGGGCGCGGTCGAGGTGTTCCTGCCGATGGCCGGCCTGGTGGACCTCGACAAGGAACGACAGCGCCTGCAGAAGGAGCTCGACAAGCTGCAGGGCTGGCTGCAGGCGACGCGCGCCAAGCTGGCCAACGAGAAGTTCACGGCCAACGCGCCGGAGCAGGTCGTGCGGCAGCAGCGGGAGACGCTGGCCGAGAACGAGGCGAAGGCGGCGACCCTGGCCGAACGGATCCGCTCGCTGGGCTAGGACGGCGGCGGGCCGCGAAAGGAGGCGCGATGTCCAGCGTCGATGTCCCGAACACACCCGGGTCGATGATCGAGACCGCCCGGAAGCAGCGGGGGCTGTCGCGGGAGGACCTGGCCGAGCGGACGAAGATCCCACCGGCGATGCTGGCCGCGCTCGAGGCCGACGAATACCATCGCCTGTCCGGGCCGCTCTACGCGCGCAGCTTCCTGCGCGCCTGCGCCAAGGAACTGGGACTGGAGGTGGCGGATGTGTTCGCCGCCTACGAGCGGCACGGGGGCGAACCCCAACGCCAGCCGGGCGCGGCGGCGATCACTCCCGATCCGGTGCGGATCCGCCGCGTCGGGCTGCCTTGGGGCCGGCTGGCGGTCGGCGGGGCGCTTCTGGCGGTCGCCGTCGTGGTGGCCATCCGTTACGCGGGGCCGGGGGACGGGGACACTGCCGGGACCGGGAACGCCGGCGTTCCCGTGGCAGCGGGGGCGCGCGACGCAGCCACGCTGCCGGAGGCCGCGCCGGTGACAGGCGCGATGGGGCTGGCGCCGGAGTCGCCGCCTGGCGACGGTGACCCGATCCAGGCGGCCGCGGCGGCGCCGACCGGGGGGATGCCCGGGTTGGCCTTCAGCGACGGATTGACCTGGCCGCTGGTGGCCTGCCTGCGGCTGGAGGTTCCCGGTGACGTGGCCTGCCGCCGCGACGGCGAGCCGGACTACCTGCCGGTGTCCTGGCCGGAGGGCGGCAGCGTCCCGGCGGTGCCGGTGGATGGGGTCGTGGCGGGCCGTCCCTATGCCGACGGCGCCGGATTCGTCATCTACTGGGGCGGCGTCCAGAGCCTCAGCCTGCGGCTCGCCTCGGCGTCCGGGGCCACGCTGGCCGTCAACGGCGAACCCTGGCCGCTCGCGGCGGGGCCGGACGGCGGCCCGGTCGTGATCGAGGTGCCGGGCGACCGGGCTCAGCACCCCTGAGGCACGGCGCCGGCGGCGCGGGAAGGCAAGTGGGCAACATGGGGATGTTCCGCCTGAAGGCCCCGTTCGTGCCGACCGGCGACCAGCCGGGCGCGATCGCCTCGCTGGTCTCGGGCGTGCGCGGCGGCCGGCGCTGGCAGACGCTGCTGGGCGTGACCGGCTCCGGGAAGACCTTCACGATCGCCAACGTCATCGCCGAGCTCGATCGCCCCGCCCTGGTCTTCAGCCACAACAAGACGCTGGCGGCCCAGCTCTACGGCGAATTGAAGGGGTTCTTCCCCGACAACGCCGTCGAGTACTTCATCTCGTACTACGACTACTACCAGCCCGAGGCCTTCATCCCGGCCACGAACACCTACATCGAGAAGGACACGAGCATCAACGACGAGATCGAGCGGCTGCGCCTGCGGGCCACCAGCAGCCTGCTGACGCGCCGCGACGTGATCGTGGTCGCCAGCGTCTCGGCGATCTACGGCGTGGGGAACCCGCGCACGTTCAGGGAGAGCATCATCGGCCTGCGCCGCGGGCAGGACTGCGACCGTGACGAGCTGCTGTCGTCGCTGGTGTCGATCCAGTATGCCCGCAACGATCGCGACCCCGCCTTCGGCACCTTCCGCGTGCGCGGCGACACCGTCGAGGTGCGCGCCGCGTTCGAGGAGCGCGTGCTGCGCATCGAGTTCTTCGGCGACGAGGTGGAGGCGCTGACCTGGGTCGAGCCGCTGACCGGGCGGGCCCTGGAGGCGGTCGGGGAGGCGGCCATCTATCCCGCGACCCAGTTCGTCGCCGACAAGGACGGCACGGCGGCGATCGTCGACGCGATCACCCGGGACCTTGAGGACCGCCTGCACGAGCTGGACCGCGCGGGACGCGTGGTCGAGGCACAGAGGCTGGCGTCGCGCACCCGCTACGACATGGAGATGATCCAGCAGGTCGGGCACTGCGCCGGCGTGGAGAACTACTCCCGCTACTTCGACCGGCGGGCGCCCGGCGAGCGGCCCGCCTGCCTGCTCGACTACTTTCCCGGCGACTACCTGCTGGTCATCGACGAGTCGCACGCCACGGTGCCGCAGATCGGCGCCATGTACCAGGGCGACAGGTCGCGGAAGCTCAACCTGGTCGAGCACGGCTTCCGTCTGCCGAGCGCGCTGGACAACCGGCCGCTGCTGTTCGCGGAGTTCGAGCAGCTCATGCCCAGCACGATATTCGTCTCGGCCACGCCGGCGGACTACGAGCTGGGGCTCAGCGGCGGCGAGGTGGTCGAGCAGGTGATCCGGCCGACCGGCCTGGTGGACCCGCCGGTGACCGTCCTGCCGGTGGCCGGGCAGGTCGACGACCTCCTGGAGCGCATCCGCGTGGTGACCGCGCGCGGCGAGCGCGTGCTGGTGACGACGCTGACCAAGAAGATGGCCGAGGACCTGACCGAGTACCTGGGCCGCGCGGGCGTCAAGGTGGCCTACCTGCACTCGGACATCAACGCGCTCGACCGCATCGAGATCGTGCGCAACCTCCGGCTGGGGGAGTCCGACGTGCTGGTGGGTGTCAACCTGCTGCGCGAGGGGCTGGACCTGCCGGAGGTGTCGCTGGTGGCGATTCTCGACGCTGATCGCGAGGGCTTCCTCCGCTCGGAGCGGTCGCTGATCCAGACGGCGGGGCGGGCCGCGCGCAACGTCAACGGCGAGGTCGTGATGTACGCCGACCGCGTCACGCGCTCCATGGCGGCGGCCATCGCCGAGACGCAGCGTCGCCGCAACCGCCAGCTGGACTGGAACCGCGAGCACGGGCTCGTACCGCGCACGATCACGAAGTCGCGCCAGGAGATCCTGCAGGCCACGGCGGCGGCGGGCGACCGGCAGCGCGAAGGTGCCGCCGGGCGCCGGCCAGGACAGTCACCGCGGGACCTGATGCCGCGCGACCTGGCGCCGGCCGACCTGGCCGACCTGCTCGAGCGCGAGATGCTGGAGGCCGCGCAGGCGCTCGAGTTCGAGAAGGCGGCCGAACTGCGGGATCGCCTCGAGGACCTCCAGGCCCAGTGGGGGCTGGACGGCGCGGGAGGGGACCCATGAGCACCGGGATGGGCGCCGCGCCGGGCTTCCCCGACGGGCCGTGGCTCGACCAGCTTGTCGCGGCGGCCCTGCGCGAGGACCTCGGTGACGGCGACGTCACCACCGCCATCGCCGTGGCGCCAGGCGCGCGGGCGCGCGGCTGCCTGCGCGCGCGCCAGGGCGGCGTCGTCGCGGGACTGCCGCTGGCCGCCCTCGCTTGGCGCGGCGTTTCGGCGGAGGTCGCGTTCAGGCCGCTCGTGGCCGATGGCGCGACCGTGCCTGCCGGCGCGGCCGTGGCCGAGGTCTCAGGCCCGGCGGCCGCCGTGCTGACGGGCGAGCGGCTGGCCCTGAACTTCCTGCAGCACCTCAGCGGGATCGCGTCCCTGACGGCGCGGTACGTGGCCGCGGTGGCCGGCACCGGTTGCCAGGTGCTCGACACGCGCAAGACGGTGCCCGGGTATCGCCTGCTCGCCAAGTACGCGGTGCGCTGCGGCGGCGGCGCGAACCATCGGCTGGGCCTTTACGACCGCGTGCTGCTGAAGGACAACCATTGGGCGGCAGGGGAGCCGCTGGAGTCGATGGTGGCGCGCGCGCGGGAACGGCACCCGGACCTGGCGGTGGAGGTCGAGGTGGACACGCCGGCGCAGTTCGCGCGCGTGCTGCCGCTGGGCGTCGAGTGGATCATGCTGGACAACTTCGCGGTCGCCGACGTCGCGGCCGCCGTGGCGGCCCGCAACGCCGCCGGCAGCGCCACGCGCCTGGAGGTGTCCGGCAACGTGAGCCTCGAGACGATCGGCGCCTTCGCACGCGCCGGGGCCGACGCCGCCTCGGTCGGGCGGCTCACGCACTCCGCGCCCGCCCTGGACCTGGGGCTGGACCTGGAGCCGGACCTTGACCTGGGGCCCGGACGCCCGTGAGGCTGCGGCACGGCAGCGGCCCGGTCGACCGGGACTGGTTCGGGCTGGACGCCTTCCTGCCCGGCCCGCGCTTCACGCGGGACGGCGGGCGCCTGTACCTGCTGGACGAGGTCGGCAGCACGAACGACTTCCTGCGCGGCCGCGGCCAGGCGGCGGACGGCCGGCTGTGCCGCTGGGACGGCTGGGGCTGGGTGGCCAACCCGCGGACGCGCCTGGCGCCGGTGCTCGAACTGCAGCCCGGTACCGTGGTCGTCGCGCGCCGGCAGTCGGCCGGGCGCGGACGGCAGGGTCGGCAGTGGGTCGATTGCGGCGGGCTGCACCTCTCGGTCTCGGTTCCGAGGCACCGGGCGGCGTTCAATCGCGGGTTCTCGGTCTGGCTCGGGCTGGTGGTGGCGCTGGTGCTGCGCGAGGGCGAGCGCGTCGACGCCCGCCTCAAGTGGCCCAACGACATTGTCGTGGACCGGCGCAAGCTGGGCGGGATCCTGCTCGAGCGGGCAGGCGGCGACCAGGTCGTGGCCGGTCTCGGCCTCAACCTGGGCGGCGCCCGCCACGAACTGCCATGGGCGCTGCGCGGGACGGCGACGAGCCTGGCAGCCGAAGGCGGGCGCGTGCCCCGGCTGGGCGACCTCTGCGCGCGCCTCCTGGGGCGGGTCGAGGCGGAGCTGGACCGCTTCTGCGACGAGGGCTGGGCCGCCTACCGGCCGGCCCTGGAGCTACTGGACTGCCTGCTCGGGCAGCGCGTGCGGCTGGTCACGCGCCAGGGCGAGTTCGCCGGGCGTGCCGTGGGCATCGATGACCAGGGCGCCCTGCTCGTCGAGCGCGAGGTGGCCGGTGGCGGCAAGACGGTCGAGGCGGTCCGGGTCGGCGACGTGCACCTGCTGCCGCCACCGCCGCCGGGCGGGGAGGTCACGGATGCGGGCACTGCTGGTTGATGCGGGGAACTCGCGCGTGGCGTTCGCCGCGTGGCGGCCGGGCGACGTGCCGCCGCACCGCGACGGGGAGATTTGGCGCCCCGCCCGCCCGCTGCTGCGCCTTGGCGCCGTGCCGACGCCGGAGCCGGGCGATGAGGGTGCGTTCCTCGAGGCGGCGGGCGCGCTGCTGCAGGCGGCCGGCCAGGTCCCGGTCGTCCTCGTCTCGGTCGTGCCGCGGGTCACCGACCTGCTGGCCGGGCTGGCGCCTGGCCTGCGCCATGCCGACCACCGGTCGCCACTCCCGTTCGAGCATCGCCTGCTGGACCCGGCCGCGACCGGGGCCGACCGCCTGTGCAACATGGCGGGCGCCGTTGCCGCCGGGCTGGCAGGCGCACTGGTCGTCGATGTGGGCACGGCGACGACCGTCGACGTGCTGCGCGACGGCGTCTACGAGGGCGGGGTCATCGCCCCCGGGATGGCCTTCGCGCAACAGCAGATCGGCGCGGGGGCTGCTCGGCTCGCTCCGGTGCCGTTCGGTCCCGTGCCGCTGGTCGCCGCGCGCGGGACCGCAGCGGCCCTGGCCGCCGGCGGCTTCCATGCGGGCGTCGGCGGTGTGGAGGCGCTCGTCGCGGGCCTGCAGCGGGAGCACGGCCCCCTGCCGGTGGTGGTGACCGGCGGCCTGGCCGGGCACCTGGCCGGTCCCGGCCGCCTGCTCGACCCGGACTGGACCCTGCGCGGGGCCGCCAGCCTGCTCGGACTCTGCTGATAATTCCCGGTTGTTTCCCGTCAAGCCCTTGACTGCCCGACCGATATCCCTGCCGTCAGCACCCGATGGCGGCATGCGTTGCGTGCTGCCCGTTACCACTGCGAAAGGCCGGGCGCCCATGGACATGGACGATCGCGAACTGCTGGCGGAGCTCGTCGTCGAGTCCCAGGACCACCTGACGGCCATGGAGCCGGATCTCCTTGCGCTGGAGAAGGGTGCCTCGCCTGAAGAGGCGATGGAGATCGTCAATCGCATCTTCCGCGGCATCCACAGCATCAAGGGCGGGTGCGGCTTCCTCGGCATCACGCCGGTGCAGGAGCTGGCCCACGCGATGGAGAGCGTCCTGATGAAGGTCCGCTCGCGGAAGCTCGACGTCTCGCGGCCGATGGTCGACGTGCTGCTCGACGGGACCGACCGCGTGCGCACCATGCTTGCGGACGTCGCCAGCGCGGCGAGCGTCGACGCGCGCGATGTCTACCGGCGGTTGGAGCCGTTCCTGGCTGAAGGCGAGGCGGCGTTGGCCGCGGCCCCCGCGCCGCGACAGGAGACCGCCCCCCTCGGGGAGATCGAGAGGCGCACCGGCTATATCCCGCTGGGCGCGGCTTCACGGCCGGCCGGGGCGGCAGGTGCCGCCGCGGAGGAGGTCCACCTGGAGGCTGCCGAGCCGGAGGCGACGCCGGTCGCGCCCAGGCCCGAGGCCGGCGAGGCCGGCGAGGCGACCGAGATCGTGGCCAGCGGCGCCGGATCGCGTGGCCTGGCCCCCGAGGTGCTGCGCGTCAAGGTCGACCTGCTCAACCGCCTGATGAACCTGGCGGGCGAGCTCGTGCTGGCGCGCAACCAGATGCTGCAGGCGCTGGACCGCCGCTTCAGCGAGACCGCCGCCGGCGAAGCCGTTTACGCGGCCACCCGCGCCGCAGTCGCCGAGGCCCAGCAGCACCTCCGCGAGGCGCTGGAGGAGGGCGGTGGACGCGCAGGCGGCGATGAGTCACGCGCCCGCACCGAGCAGATCGAGCGCATCCTGGCCGAGCTCGGCAGTCGCGTGACGCAGGCCCTGCCCGGGCGGCTGAGCGAGTTGCCGGGCATGAACGCCACGATGGTGAACCTCGATGCGGTGACCACGAACCTGCAAGAGAACATCATGCGCACGCGCATGCAGTCGATCGAGACCCTGTTCGGCAAGCTTCCGCGGCAGATCCGCCAGCTCTCGCGGCAGACCGGCAAGGAGATCGACCTGGTCGTCACGGGCAACGAGGTCGAGCTGGACAAGTCGATCGTCGAGGCGCTCTCGGATCCCCTGAACCACCTGATCCGCAATTCGCTCGATCACGGGTTCGAGGCGCCGCTGGCGCGCGAGGCCGTGGGCAAGCCCAGGGCCGGACGGCTCGACGTGCGGGCTTTCCATGAGGGCGGCCAGGTCAACATCGAGATCCAGGATGACGGGCGGGGAATCGATCCGGCGCGGATCAAGGCCAAGGCGGTGGAGAAGGGCATCATCACGGCCGAGCAAGCGGCACGGCTTGATGACCGCGAGGCGGTCCTGCTCGTCTTCGCCCCCGGCTTCTCGACCGCCGAGACCGTCAGCGACATCTCGGGGCGCGGCGTCGGCATGGACGTGGTGCGCACCAACATCGAGAGCCTCGGCGGCAGCATCGACATCGACAGCCAGGTCGGCATCGGGACCCGGACGCGGCTGAAGCTGCCGCTGACGCTGGCGATCATCCCCTCGCTGCTGGTCAGGGCCTGCGGCCGTCGCTTCGCGGTGCCGCAGGTGAGCCTGGACGAGCTGGTGCGCCTCCGGCATGGGCGTGAGGACCAGCGCATCGAGCAGGTTCAGGGCGCCGAGGTCATGCGACTGCGCGGACACCTGCTGCCGTTGGTGCGGCTGTCCGGCCTCCTCGGCATCGAGGCGTCGGCGGCGGGGGAGCGGGCGACGAGCTATGTGGCCGTGCTCAAGACCGGCGAGAACCGCTACGGCCTGATCGTGGACGAGGTGCTCGACAGCGAGGAGATCGTGGTCAAGCAGCTTCCAGGCTCGCTCAAGGACGCCCGCTGCTACGCGGGCGCCACCATCATGGGAGACGGTTCGGTGGCGATGATCCTGGATGTCCTGGGCATCGCCGAGATCGCAGGACTGCGCTTCACCGAGACGGCCCAGTCGACGCAGGCGGACGACCGGACCGACAGCTACCTGGACCGAACCGAGAGCCAGACCCTGCTGCTGTTCCGCAACGCGCCCGCCGGCGAGCGGTTCGCGCTGAACCTGGCGCTGATCTCGCGCATCGAGAAGGTCGCCGCCCGCGACATCCAGCGAGTGGGAGGCAAGGAGTACCTGCGGTTCCAGGACGGGTCGCTGCGCCTGCTGCGCCTGCACGACTACCTGCCCGTTCAGGCACCCGTGGACGAGGCGGAGGAGCTCTACGTCATCATCCCGAAGCTGGTGAAGCACCCGTTGGGGATCATCGCGCGCGAGTGCGACGACGTGGTCTCGGCCCGCGTTGAGGTGGACCGCGACAACGTGCGCGGGACCGGCATCCTCGGCTCGGGGATGATCAACGGGGACCTCACGGTATTCCTCGACATCTACGGACTGTTCGAGGCGGCCGAGCCGGACATCTACCGCCAGGAGGATCGACGGGCCGCGCGCGTCGAGCAGGCGCGCATCCTGCTGGCCGAGGACACCTCGTTCTTCCGAGCGGTCGAGAAGAAGTACATCGAGGCGATGGGCGCCACGGTGACCGCCGTCAAGGACGGACGCGAGGCGTGGCGCCTGCTGAGCGAGTCGCCGGACGCCTTCGACCTCGTCGTGACCGACATCGAGATGCCCCGGATGGACGGGCTTGAACTGACGCGCCAGATCCGGGCCTCGGCCCGGCATGCCGGGATCCCGGTGGTGGCGCTCACCTCGCTGGGCTCGGTGGAGAACCGGGAGGCCGGGATCGCGGCCGGCGTCAACGCGTACGAGGTGAAGCTGGACAAGGACCGCCTGGCGGCGACGATCCGCCAGGTCCTGGAGGAGGTGCACGTCCATGCGTGATGCGCAGTACGTGTCGTTCGTGATGGGGCCCCACCTGCTGGGCGTCGACATCCTGCTCGTGCGGGAGATCATCCGCAACGTGGACTTCACGCCGGTGGCGAAGGCGCCCGAGGCGGTGCGCGGCCTGCTGAACCTGCGCGGGCAGATCATCACGGTGCTCGACCTGGGGCCCGCGCTGGGGCTGCCGCTGCGCCAGATCGGCCCGGACTCGCGCTGCCTCATCCTGAAGTCGCCGGCGGAGACGGCACCGCTGCTGGCGGCCGGCCTGGTGGACGAGGAGCCGGTGGGCGAGGCCGTGGGCCTGCTCGTGGACGCCATCAGCGACGTCTTCCGGCCCGGCGAGGACGGCATCGACCCGCCGCCGGCAAACGCGAACGGCATCGACGCCGACCATCTGCGCGGCGTGATCCGCTTGGAGGACCGGCTGCTGCTGGTCCTGGGCCTTCGCAGGCTGATCGAGGACGGGTTGGGGCAGCGGGGACTGGCCGCCCGCAACTGAGCCTGGCGCCCCGGGGCGCCGCACTGAACGGAGAGGTTGCATCATGTTGCTGTCGAGGATGTCGATCCGCGCGAAGGTGACGGTCGCCAGCGTGCTGCTGCCGACGGTGCTCTTCACGATCCTCACGGTGGTCTGGGCCCGCGACGAGCGGCGCCAGGTCAACGAGCAGTTCGTCGACAAGGCTCGCACCGTGGTCCACGGCGCCGAGGGCGCCCGGGAGTACATGGAGGAGAGCTGGCGGAGCGGCGTCTTCGACGTCGCGATGCTGCGCCGCTGGCACGACAGCGGGCAGATGGACCTGGCGATCAATGCGGTGCCGATCGTCGCCGGCTGGCGCACGGCCATGGCCAACGCCGAGGAGGGCGACTACACCTTCAAGGTTCCCAAGTTCTCGCCGCGCAACTCCGACAACGAACCGGACGAGACCGAGGCCCGCGTGCTGCGGATCCTGGAGAAGGAGCGCCTGCCCGAGTACTGGGAGATCGACCACGACAAGAACAGCATCCGCTACTTCCGGCCGGTCGTCCTCACGGAGAACTGCCTGATCTGCCACGGGGATCCCGCCACGAGCCGGCAGCTGTGGGGCACGGGCGACGGCACCGACATCACCGGGGCGCGCATGGAGGGGTGGAAGGTGGGCGAGGTGCACGGCGCCTTCGAGGTAGTGCAATCCCTGGACGCCGCCGACGCCGCGTTCCGTGCCTCGCTGACCCGGATGGTGGCCATGGTCCTGGTCGGGTTGGTGGCGCTGGCCCTGCTCCTGCAGTACACGCTGCAGCGGATCCTGATCCGGCCGTTGCAGGAGAGCGTGACCTTCGCCGACAAGCTGGCCGCCGGCGACCTCGGGACGCGCGTGGCCCATTCAGAGCGCCAGGACGAGATCGGCAAGCTGGGCCGCTCCCTGAACGCGATGGCGGAGAGCCTGCGGACCCTCATCTCCGACATGAAGTCGGGCAGCACCACGCTGAAGTCGTCGAGCGGCAGCCTGGGCGTGCAGAGCGACAAGCTGGCGTCGGACTCCGAGTCGATGACCGATGTCGCGAACACGGTGAGCTCGGCCGGCGAGGAACTCTCGTCGAGCATCGCCGGCATCGCCAGCAGCGCCGAGGACATGTCGAACATGCTGAACACGGTCGCCGCCAGCATCGAGGAGATGACGGCGTCCATCACCGAGGTGGCCAAGAACAGCGTGCGCAGCGCGGACATCGCCGAGAACGCCAACCGGCAGAGCAAGTCCACCGTCGAGATCATGGGGCAGCTCAAGACGGCCAGCGAGAAGATCGGCCGCGTCCTGGAGGTCATCTCGGACATCGCCGACCAGACGAACCTGCTGGCCCTGAACGCGACGATCGAGGCGGCCAGCGCCGGCGACGCGGGCAAGGGCTTCGCGGTCGTCGCCAACGAGGTCAAGGAACTGGCCCGCCAGACCACGCAGGCCACCGAGGAGATCAACCGCGAGATCGACGACATGCGGCAGCGCACGGCTGCGGCGGTCGTGGCCGTCGAGAACATCAGCCGGGTCATCGGCGAGGTGAACGAGATCTCGACCTCGATCGCGGGCGCGGTCGAGGAGCAGTCGGCGACGCTCAACGAGATCGCCAAGAGCGGCGGCGTGGCGAACCAGGCGGCTCAGGAGATCTCGCGGCGCGTGAACGAGGGCGCGAAGGGCACGCAGGAGATCGCGCGGACGATCCAGGCCGTGCGCGAGGGCGTCCTGGAGACGGACAAGGGGATCCAGGCCACGCGTCGCAATGCCGCGGAGCTGACCGAGCTGTCAGACCGTATGGACGGCCTGGTGTCGCGCTTCCGCCTGTAGGCGGCGGTTGCAGAAGGGAACCGAGATGGGCCTGCGGGCGCTGGTGATCGAGGACAGCCTCGTCTTCCAGAAGATCATGGCCGAGGTGCTGCGGGGCCTGCCCGGCGTCGAGGCGGTGGACGTGGCCGGGTGCGGGGCCGATGGCCTTGCCGCCGCCGCACGCGCCGTGCCGGACGTGGTCTTCCTGGACCTGCACCTGCCGGACCTGGACGGCCTGGAGGTCCTGGACCGGCTCAAGGCGCGCTGGCCGCGCCTGAAGGTGGTCGTGGTCAGCGGGCTCAGCGTCGAGGGCGCCGACCTGACGATCACGGCGTTGTCGCGCGGCGCCCAGCAGTTCGTGCGCAAGCCCGCGGGCAGCGGCTTCCAGCAGTCGGTCGCGATGCTCAAGGCCGAGCTGGAACCGGTGGTCGGCACCGTGCGGGCGCAGATGTCGCCGCTGGCGGCGCCGTCCCGGCCGGCGCCGCCAGCGGCGCCCATTCCGCGACCGGCGTCGTCGTCGCGTTCCCATGGCGCCGGCTACTGGGTGACGGCCATCGCGGTCTCCACCGGCGGCCCGGAGGCGCTCTCGCGGGTCGTGCCGCGCCTGCCGGCTGGATACCCGATGCCGGTGGTGATCGTGCAGCACATGCCGCCGATGTTCACGCTCTCGCTGGCACGCAGCCTGGACGCCAAGTCGGCGCTCACGGTCGTCGAGGCGGGCGATGGCGACGTGCTGAAGGCGGGCACGGTCTACCTGGCTCCGGGCGGCAGGCACCTGACCGTCGTTCGGGAAGGGGGGCAGGCGGTCTGCCGCCTGAACGACGATCCGCCGGAGCAGAGCGTGCGCCCGGCCGCGGACGTGCTCTTCCGCTCGCTGGCTCGACTGGGCGGGACGCAGCGCGTGCTCGCGGCGGTGATGACCGGTATGGGTGAGGACGGCCTGGCCGGCATGCGGCTGCTCAAGGCGGCCGGCGGCTGGTGCGTGACCCAGTCCGAGGCCACCTGCGTCGTGTACGGCATGCCGCGCGCGGTGGATGCGGCGGGGCTGAGCGACGAGTCGGTGGCCCTGGACGACCTGGCCGGTCGCCTGGCGAGCCTGGCGTCCTGCGGGCGTGCGCCCGCGCGGGCCTGACGAACGGCGACGCTGGGCCGGCGCCGGGCCGGCGCCGGGACCTGGGAATGTGGGCGGAGCAGAGCGGGAGCGGGAGGGACATGGCGACAGCGATCAGCACGCGCGAGTTCGACCGGATCCGGGAGTTCATCCAGCGTGAGACCTCGATCAGCCTGACGGACGACAAGGCCTACCTCGTCGAGACGCGTCTGTCCGAGATCATGAAGGCGCACGGGCTCCCCGATTACGGCGCACTGCTGCTGGCGCTGCAGGCCAACCAGCCCCGCGCCCTGCGCGACCTGGTGATCGACGCCATGACCACCAACGAGACGCTCTGGTTCCGCGATGTCGCCCCCTTCGACGCCTTCCGCGAGCACCTGCTCCCGGCCTGGGCCGGCGAGATCGCGGCAGGCAAGCGCCAGAAAATCCGCATCTGGTCGGCCGCCTGCTCGACCGGCCAGGAGCCGTACTCGCTGGCGATGGTGTACCAGGAGGCGGCCCGCCGCTTCCCGGCCCTTCGGCCCGAACACCTGGACATCCTGGCGACCGACCTGTCCGACTCCGTGCTGGCCACCGCCAGGGCCGGCATCTACGGGGGCATGGCGATCCAGCGCGGCCTGCCGCCGGAGTTCCTCGAGCGCTGGTTCACGCCGGCGGGGGATGGCCGGCACGAGGTGCGGCGCGAGATCCGCGATCGCGTGGTCTTCCGCAAGTTCAACCTGCGCGACTCGTTCATCATGATGGGCACCTTCGACGTGATCCTCACGCGCTACGTGCTCATCTACTTCCAGGACGACTTCAAGCGCGAGGTGCTGCGCAAGGCCCACGGCGCCCTCGACAAGGGCGGCGTTCTCTTCCTCGGGGCCAGCGAAAGCCTGCCGGAGGGCCTGTCGGGCTACGCGGTCGTCCGCCGCGGCCGAGCGACGTGGTACCAGAAGGCCGGGACTCACCCCGCGCCCGGCTCCGTGCGGGCTTCGGCCCCGGCGTCTGCGTCCGCGACTCCGGGTCCGGTTGGCGGCGCACCGGGGGCGCCCGCCGGCGGTGCGCCTGCCACGAGTGTCGACCTCAACGAGATGATGCAGCGATTGCGCGAACTGAACGCCAAGTACGATAAGTAACAGGAAGACAATCGATTAATGTGCCGGCCGGCGTGTCCGAGGACACACCGGCCGTCCTGTCTCATGTCAAGATGGCAGGATCACCCTTCCTAACTCATTTTTCCGCTTCCGGGCGGCAGTGGACCCTTGCTGTGGCGTGGGCCGCAGGTATATTGCGGGCACTTAGCACTCGCAGAGCGAGACTGCCAATGCGGTTTCGCGAGGCCCTCCGGGGCCCACCCGCACCGCACCAGACCATCGCAGGGAGGAACCGAGCATGGCCATGAACATCAAGCCGCTGGCCGACCGCGTCATCGTCAAGCCGATGGAGAAGGAAACGATGAAGGGCGGCATCATCATCCCGGACACCGCCAAGGAGAAGCCCATGCAGGGCACCATCGTCGCCGTGGGCCCCGGCCAGATCAGCGACAGCGGCGAGCGCGTGGCGCCCGAGGTCAAGAAGGGCGACGTGGTGCTGTACGGCAAGTACTCCGGCACCGAGGTGAACGTCGACGGCGTCGACTACCTGATCCTGCGCGAGAGCGACGTGCTGGCCATCCTCGGCTAGCGCTGAACCGGTTCACAACCATGTGCCGGGGCGGACGAGCCGCCGACCGGTCGCAGAGCACAAGGAGAGTCAAGCATGGCCAAGATGATCAACCACAACGACAGCGCCCGTGACGCGCTCAAGCGCGGCGTCGATGCGCTGGCCAACACCGTCAAGATCACGCTCGGGCCCCGCGGCCGGAACGTCATCCTCGACAAGAAGTTCGGCGCCCCGATCGTGACCAACGACGGCGTCACCATCGCCCGCGAGATCGAACTGAAGGACCCGTTCGAGAACATGGGCGCCCAGATGGTCAAGGAAGTCGCCAGCAAGACCAACGACGTCGCCGGCGACGGCACCACCACCGCGACGATCCTGGCCCAGTCGATGATCCACGAGGGCCTGCGCAACCTGGCCGCCGGCGCCAACCCGATGTTCGTCAAGAAGGGCATCGAGGCGGCCACCGCCGCCGCCGTCGAGGCGCTGCACAAGCAGGCCAAGCCGGTCAAGGACAGCGCGACGATCGCCAACGTGGCCGCCATCTCCGCCAACAACGACAAGGCCATCGGCGCGATGATCGCCGAGGCGATGGAGAAGGTCGGCAAGGACGGCGTCATCACGGTGGAAGAGGCCAAGGGCACCGAGATGGAGCTGGACGTGGTCGAGGGCATGCAGTTCGACCGCGGCTACCAGAGCCCGTACTTCATCACCAACGCCGACCAGATGCGCGTCGAGCTGGACAACCCGTTCGTGCTCATCTACGACAAGAAGATCAGCAGCATGAAGGACATGCTGCCGGTGCTGGAGAAGGTCGCGCAGATCGGCCGCCCGCTGCTGATCATCTCCGAGGAGGTCGAGGGTGAGGCCCTGGCCACCCTGGTGGTCAACAAGCTGCGCGGCACGCTGCAGATCGCGGCCGTGAAGGCCCCGGGCTTCGGCGACCGCCGCAAGGCCATGCTCGAGGACATCGCCGTGCTGACCGGCGGCCGCCTGATGAGCGAGGAGGCCGGCCTCAAGCTGGAGAACACGACCACGGCCGACCTGGGCCAGTGCGCGAAGATCACCTGCGACAAGGACAACACGACGATCGTGGGCGGCAAGGGCAAGGCCGCGGACGTCAAGGCCCGCATCGCGCAGATCCGCGCCCAGATCGAGGACACGACCAGCGACTACGACCGCGAGAAGCTGCAGGAGCGGCTGGCGAAGCTGGCCGGCGGCGTCGCGGTCATCCGCGTCGGCGCCACGACCGAGGTCGAGATGAAGGAGAAGAAGCACCGTGTCGAGGACGCGCTCAGCGCGACCCGCGCCGCGGTGGAGGAGGGCATCGTGGTCGGCGGCGGCGTGGCGCTGCTGAAGACCGCCAAGGCGATCGCCGCCCTCGAGCTGACCGGCGAGGAGGCCGTGGGCCGCGACATCGTGGCGCGCGCCGTCGAGGAGCCGCTGCGGATGATCGTCACCAACGCGGGCATCGAGGGCTCGCTGGTGGTGGCCCGCCTGCGCGACGAGAAGAAGCCGACCGTGGGCTTCAACGCCGCGACGATGGAGTACGAGGACCTGATGGAGGCCGGCATCATCGACCCGGCGAAGGTCACCCGGAGCGCGCTGCAGAACGCCGCCTCGATCGCGGCCATGCTGCTGACGACCGAGGCCTGCGTCACCGACGAGCCGGAGAAGGACAAGGGTGGCGGCATGCCCGGCGGCATGGGCGGCATGGGCGGCATGGACGGGATGATGTAGTCCTGGACCAGCGCTGCGTCCCCGAGGCCCCCGCCGGCACCCGCCGGCGGGGGCCTCCCGCATGTCGGCCGCTTTTGACGGAGCCGGCCCCGGGGGCTACACTGCGTCCATGCACGCGCTCCACCTCGGCAAGTACTATGCGCCCTGTCGCGGGGGGATGGAGACCATCCTCCAGGAGATGGCCGAGGGCCTGCTGGACGCCGGCTGCGGGGTCACGCTGGTCACGTCTGCCACCGGCGCGCGCGGCTCCGAGGAAGCGGTGCGCGGGCCACGCAGCGGCCGCGCCGGCCGGCTGCTCCGCGCGGCGCGGGTGGGACTGGTGAACTCGCAGCCCCTGAATCCCGGGCTGGCGGCGCTGGTCCGGCGCGAGCTGGCCCGCGGCGAGGCAGACCTCCTGCACGTGCACCTGCCCAACCCGCTGGCGGCGGCCGCCTGCCTCTGGCTGCGCCGCGATCCGGCCGTCCGGCGCCTGCCGCTGGCGGTCTGGTACCACGCCGACATCACGCGACAGCGTCTCGGCGGCCGCCTCGTGGCTCCCGTCGTGGCGGCCTGCCTGCGCGCGGCGGACGGCATCTGCGTTTCCTCGGCCGCGCTGCGCGACGGTTCGTCCGTGCTCGCGCCCTGGCGCGACAAGGTGGCGGTCATCCCGTTCGGGATCGCCGGCGGGCCTTGGCGCTCGGTGGCGCCGAGCCGCGACGGACCGCTGCTGTTCGTCGGTCGGCTGGTCCGCTACAAGGGCGTCGGGGTGCTGTTGGCCGCGCTTGCCGAGGTGCCCGCGGCGCGGCTCGACATCGTCGGCGACGGGCCGCTGGGCCCGTCGCTGCGACGGGAGGCGGCCCGGTTGGGGCTGGCCGGTCGCGTTCGGTTCCTGGGCGAGATGGACGGGGCGGCCATCGCGCGGCACCTGGCCGGGGCGCGCGCCCTGGTGCTCCCGAGCCTGGACCGCAGCGAGGCCTTCGGTCTGGTGCAGCTGGAGGCCATGGCCGCCGGCGTGGCGGTCGTCTGCACGGAACTGCCGACCGGCGTTGCCGAGGTCGGGGTGCCCGGCGAGACCTGCCTGCGCGTGCCTGCCGGCGACGCGGTGGCGCTGGCGGCGGCGCTGGCTGCCGTCTGCGCGGACGGGGCGCTGGCGCGGCGGCTGGGCGAGGCCGGCCGCGCGCGCTTCGATGCGCGCTTCACCAGGGAAGCCATGGTCGGGCGCCTGCTCGACTGGTACGGCGGGCTGGCGCAGTCGGCGCCGCGACGGGAGACGTGATGGCCTTCGCCTTCCTGGAGCCCTGGCACCTGTTCCTGCCGCGCGCGCCGGGCCACGTCGTGGCCCTGTCCGGTTCCGGCGGCAAGACGACGATGCTGGGCGAGATCGCCCGCGTCTGGTCCGCCGATGGTGTGCAGTTCGTGGCGACGACGACGACGCGCACGCAGCCGGTGGCGGGCTTCGGCGGCGTCTCCGCGGCGGACGGCCCCGGCATCCCGCCGGGCCTCTGCCTGGCGACGACCGCCGCGCTGCCGACCTTCCTTCACGGCGGACAGCTTCCCGACGGCAAGTGGGCGGGGCTTCCGGCCGCGGCGGTCGATGCGCTGCCGGGGCTGGTGTTGGCGGAGGTCGACGGCGCGGCCGGACTGCCGTTCAAGTACTATCGGCCCGGGGAGCCGGTCTGGCCGGCGCGGACCTCGCTGGCGCTCGTGGTCATGGGCGTGGGCGGGATCGGCGAGCGCGCCGGCAACGTCGTGCACCGGCTCGGCCGCGGGGAGGCCGTCGACCCGGTCGGCATCGGCGCGGACGAGGTTTGGCAATGGGACCACGCCCTGGCCCTGCTGACGGGGCCGGGGGGCTACCTCGACCAGGTCCCGCCGGAGGTGCCGGTCGCGCTTGTCCTGGCCGGCGTGGAGCAGCAGCCGGACAGCATCGGCCTGTTCGGGTTCACGGGTCGCGCGATGGAGCACCCGCGCCTGCCGCTGGTCGTCTTCTGCAGCCGCGGGGAGGCGGGCCTCTCGCTGCGCGCGGCATTCCGCGAGGATGCGGACGGCGATGGCGGGCGCTGAACCCTGCGGCCCCGCGGCGCGTGACACCGTGGTCATCCTCTGCCGCGGGGCCAGCACCCGCTTCGGGGCGCCGAAGGCCCTGGCCACAGTCGGCGGCGACCCGCGGCCGCTGCTGGCGCGCGTCGCCGCTCTCTACGTCGCGACCGAGGCGGGCCTGATCCTGGTGGTCACGACCGCGGAGCTGGCGGCGCCGTGCCGCGAGCTGCTGGTCGCGAT
>JAYRFB010000282.1:0-7464 GCA_041908585.1 Candidatus Krumholzibacteriia bacterium | reverse complement strand
GTCCTCGGCCAGCCCGAGCGTGGCGAAGGGACCGTGCAGCTTCGCCAGCGTCATCGCCAGGTGCGGCGGGTTGCTGATCGGCACCGCCGGCTTGCCCGGGTCGATGTGCAGCGGCGTGACGTAGAACGCGAATCGCGGCGCAAACGAGGTCACGCGCAGTCGGCAGATCCCGTGCGCCTGCCGCGAGCCGCGACCGAACGGGACGCGGATCCAGTCGGAATACTCGTCCGGACCCAGCGTGAAGGTGCAGCCCGCCAGCGTGAACGTGGCGCGCGCTGCGGCGCGATCGAGGGCCACGGTGACGGGCGCCACCAGCGGCCCGCGCCCGTCGGGGGCATCCGGACCCGGCAGCTCGCCGCGGAAGCGGTCGCTCCCGGCGGCCGCCAGCACCAGCCGCACGCCGCCGGTGGTCGCCGGCGCGCCGGCACCCGGCTCCGCGCCGGGCTCGCGGAACTCGGTGAACGTGCCCTGCGTGCCGCGCAGGTCGGGCACGCACATCGCCGACAGCAGCTTGCCGCCGAAGCGGTCGGGCGGGAACGTGATCGGCACGCGCAGGATGCTCGTGGCCACGCCCGCCTCCGCGCACGTGGTCCAGAAGGGCTTGCTGCGCTTGAGCGACTCGAAGGGGTGACCGCCGGCGGGCAGCCTGAGCGGGCCGAGGCGGCGCTCCGGCGCGCGGCGCAGGCGCGTCGACGACAGCGTGGGCAGGTGCGTCTGCCGGTCGCGCGTCAGGAAGTCGAAGATGTTGTGGCCCGAGGCGTCGACGCCCGTCGCGAAGGTGGACCAGCCCACCGGCGACATCGCCGGCCAGGTGGTGCCCAGCGGCCGGAAGCCGCCCTCGCGCCGCAGCGTGTCGAAGTGCGGCAGCTGGCCCTCGTCCATCCAGCGCCGCGCCAGGATCGGGTCCAGCCCGTCCAGCCCGAGCACGACCACGCGACGCGCGCGCGCGCCCCTTCGGCGACCACGTCCCCTCAGCGAGCGCAGCGTCACCCGCGCCGGCCACAGCAGGAGGGCCAGCAGCGCCAGCCCGATGCCCGCCAGCGCGAACAGGAACGACCCGCCCAGCGCGAAGCCGGCGCCCGGGCCGATGTAGGCCGGGACGAGGTGGAAGCTGGCCAGGGTCTCGGGCGGCAGCATCGGCGACGGGTTCCTCGTGATCGGTGGCGAAACGGCACCCAAGTCAGGGCGATCGACGATGTTAGCGACCGCGCGCCGGCACGGCAACCGGCGTCGCGCCGTCCCCGCCCGGGCGGGTTCGTTCCCGGCGGCTTCGATAATGATAATCTTTTTTGAAGACCCGGCGACAGGAAATCGAGCCGCGAGGCAACCCGAGGCCGCACAACGACTACGCGCCTCCACTCGGGGTCAAGTTCCATCGAAAGTTGCCGATCAGGAACCGGAAGCTTGGCCGATCCCGGTCCAGGCCCTGCGGACACCGTTCGGGGACCGATGGCGATGGCGCTCCTCGGGACAGACAGCGAGACGATCCTCGACTCCACCGGGCAGCCGGCGCCGGCGCATGTCACGGCGTTCGTGCGCGCGCTCGACCGCCTGCTGACGGTCGGCGCCTACTATGCCGACGGGCATGAACAGTACCTGCGCGCGACGGCGACGGCGGCGACCGCGATGACCGCGGCGATCGGCGCGCGCGCCTGGCTGGCGCTCGAGGTGTCGGCGGCCGGGCTGATCGTCGATGGCGTCACGGTGGACCCGCACCAGCGCGCCGCGCGCCAGGTGCATGACCTGCTGGTTGCGCTCGACATCGCCAGCCTGAGCTTCTCGTCGCAGATGACCGGGGCCGACCTTCGCGTGGCGCTGGCGGCGATGCAGGCGCACCGCCTGGCGCGGCAACAGGCCCACAGCTTCCGGGCGCTGGCACTCGATGGATTGCCGCCGACGGTCAGCGCCGCCAACCGGCGCCTGCAGGCAGTCGACGCGCAAGGCACGTTCGAGAGCGGGAGCGACGGGGACGGGGGTGCAAGCGGCAGCGCGGCAGGCATCCGCCGCGCCGGCGACAACCTCCTGGACGTGCTGCGCCGGATCGTCGGCGAGCCGGAGTCCTGCGACGGCGCCGCCCGCACCGGCGAGCGCCGTTCGCCTGCCCCCAACGCGCTGACCGCCGGTGACCTGGCCGCGATCCGCGACAGCGTCCAGCGCCTGCTTGCGCGCGACACGGGCGCGGCGGACCTGGCGGAGCTGCTGGAGCTGGCCGCGCAGGCCCTGGAAGTCGGGGGCGCTCCGGCGTCGACGCGGCTGGCGTTCGAACACCTGCGCCGCCACGTCGAAGCCGCGGCCGCCGCGGCCGCGGCGCCGGACCCGCGCCTGGAGGACCACACCTGGCCCATCGAGGAGCTGTCGCGGCGCGTCGAGGCCCTGGCCCGCCACAAGGAATCGATCGATGAACCCGTCGCCGGGGCCCGTCGCGACCAGGTCGCGATCTGCTTCCGCCTCCTGGCGAACGGCTCGCAGGACGACGCCTTCGCGCCGGCCCTGACGGTGCTGGAATCCGGTTGCGGCACGGTGCGCCCCGGCGCGGCCGACGTGGCCCTGTACGCCGCGGCGGTCGCGTCGCTGGCGGGAACCGCCGTCACGGCGGAGGTCGATCGCGTGTTGCCGCCGCTGCTGGCCGGTTTGCGCGCCGCGCACGCGGACCTCCCGGCGCGCGTCTGGGCGGCGGTCGCCGACGGGTTGTCGCCGCCGTCGCTCGCGGCGTTGTGGCCACACCTGGTGAGCGACCTCGCGCTGGGTCTCGAGCCGGCGGAGCCGGAGACCATCGCGCGCTGCTGCCGGCTGGCCGCCTCGCTGGACCCGGCCGAGGCGGCGAGCCAGCTGCCGCGCTTCCTGTCGCTGCCGGGCGCCCGGCGCGCGGCCGTGTCCCGGCAGGTGTTCCTGTTGCCGCCCCACCGCGCGTACGGCCTGCACGCCGCGCTGCTCAAGGGCTCGGCAGGCTCGCGCCACGCGGCGAACCTGCTGCGGGAGCTGCGGCGCCGGCCGCCCGACGAGCTGACCGGGTACGTCCTGGCCGCGCTCGACGGCGAGGCGGCCGTCGACGCCGAATTGCTGCTCGAGATCCTGCGCGAAGCCGACCAGGGCGGCCCGTCGCCGCGCTTCCGCTCCTTCGCCGCGGCGCTCCTGTCCGACGCCCTCGAGGCCCTGCCCGCCGCGCGGCGCCAGGAGGCCTGGGTGGCCGGGACGATCGCCTGGCTCGCGCGCCACGCGCCGGCCCGCGCCGGCGAGCTGCTGCGCCGCGTCGCCCCCGAGCGCGCGTGGCTGCTGCGCCCGGCCTGGCCCGAGGCCTGCCGCGCGGCCGCGAAGGCAACCGTGCCCGCCGGAGGTGACTGAGATGGAGCAGCGCTTCGGCGACCTGATCATCCGCCTGGCCAACGGCATCAGCCTGCGCCGCCTCTACTTCGATGCGCACCCGCGCGTCGTTGCCGCCGCGGCCGAGGTGGCGGCCGAGCTCGCCGCGGTGCTGCGCGACGCCGGCCTCGACGCCTTCACGGTGGGCGTCTACGGGGGCAAGTTCGTGCGCGACGGGCGCTACCTGGTGGGTCCCTCGATCGCCGGCCGCTCGCTGATCGACTTCGCCGTCCGTCTTGGCTGCGGCGGCTTCACGCTCGATGCGACCGTGACGCCCGACGACCTGATCGCGTTCTTCCGGCTTGGCGCCGAGAAGTCCGAGACCTTCGCCGGCCTGGCCGAGGCTCGCGCCGCCTTCGCGCGCCACGGCCTGGCGCACATCGGGCTGGCCGCGCCGCTGGCCGAGGAAGGGACGGACCCGCGCCTGGGCGGCATCGCCCCGGGCGGCAGCGACCGCGCCGCGGCCGACTTCGCGCCCCTGGTCGAGATCTACCAGTCCATGTACGCCTCGGTGTCGGCCAACGCGCTGGCCGTGGGGACCGGCGCCTCGCTGGATGCGGACGCCACGCGCGCCGCCGCCGCGAATCTGGTCGGGCTGGCGGGCGATGACACCCTCGACGTCATGCAGTTCCTGCGCTACCCCGACTTCGACAGCTACACGATCGGCCACTCGGTTCGGGTGGCGGCGCTGATGTCCGTGCTGGGACGCGCCCTGGGCTGGCCCGCCGAGGTCCTGGCCGAGCTGGCGACCGCGGGGCTGCTCCACGACCTGGGCAAGAGCCGCATCCCGCCGGAGATCCTCTTCAAGCCGGGCCGCCTCGACGAGGACGAGCGGCGCGTCATGGAGACGCATGCCGAGCTGGGGGCCCGCGTGCTCCTGGACAACGGCGAGGGCAGCGCCGTGGTCCTCTCGTCCGCCTGGGGCCACCATCGCCGCCACGATGGCGGCGGCTATCCGGACATGCCGGAGTGGTACCAGGTCGGCATCGTTGCCGAGCTGACGCACGTGTGCGACGTGTTCGAGGCCCTCACGGCGCGACGCCCGTACAAGCAGCCCCATTCCGCGCGGCGAGCCTTCGAGATCATGCTGGAGGACGCGGGCAGCTACCACCCGCGGCTGCTGGCGCAGTTCGTGGCGGCGCTGGGGATCTACCCGCCGGGCAGCGAGGTGCTGCTGAGCGACTGTCGCCGGGCCGTGGTCGTCGGGCGGGGCCGCGACCTCGACCGCCCCCGCGTGCGCGTCACCCACACCGTGTTCGGCGAGGCGCTGCCGCCGGCCGAGCGCCAGGTGCTCGACCTGGCGGCCGAGGGCGGCCTGCGCGTCGCCGGGTTCATCCCGCACGCCGGCGACGCCGCCGTGCTCGCGGAGCGATCGCCCGTCCCCGCCGCCTAGCGCACGAGCGAGACCCGGATCGCGACCTGGCCCTGCGGCAGCGCCAGGCGGCAGAGGTAGGCCCCGCTCGGAAGCGCTCGCCCGCCCTCGTCCATCCCGTCCCAGGTGAACGAATGCGGTCCTGCCGCCAGCGTCCCGGTGTGAAGGACGCGCAGGCGCCGGCCCGCCAGGTCGTGGACGGCCAGGTCGGCGCCGACCGCCGCGTCCAGCGTGAAGGTCACGTTCACGCGCGGGTTGAACGGGTTCGGCGCCGCCGCCAGCGCCGGCAGTGCCGCGGGCGCCGCTTCGCCGACCGCGGCCACGTACGCCGGCTGCAGTCCGGCCATGTCCGCCACCAGCCCGGCGCCCGCGCGCGCGACCTGCACGGACATCGCAGCGGTGGCGGCGATGGCCGCCCAGGTGTCGGTCGTGCGGTGGTAGTGGGCGTAGGCATCGTAGTCGTAGTCGATGGCCAGGAATGCCGGGTAGCCCGCCTGCTGGAACGGCACGTGGTCGCTGCCCCAGCTGTAGTAGTCCTTCTGCCAGCCCAGGTCGGTCAGCGCTGCGACGTTGGCCGCCATCGCGGACATCAGCGATTCCCAGGCCGTCTGGCCCTCGATGCGGATGGCATAGTGCCCGGCGTGGAAGGCGACCATGTCGTGGATCAGCGCGCCGACGAGCTGGCGGTCGTTGACCACGGCCTCGTCCACGAAGACCTCGCTGCCGATCAGTCCCCGTTCCTCGGCGTCGAAGAGCACGAATTGCAGCGTGCGGTCGAACGTGCGCCCGGCCGCGAGACGGGCCAGCTCCATGACCATCGCCGTGCCCGAGGCATTGTCCTCGGCGCCCGGCGCCAGCGATGTCGGGCTCTGCGAGGTGGAATCGTAGTGTCCGCCGACCACGAAGATCTCGTCCGGGGCCACGGCGCCGGGCAGCGTCGCGACGACGTTGCGGCAGGCGACACGGTTGTGCGTGAACGACTGGAAGGCCACGTCATAGCCCCAGGCCGCCAGCCGGGCCGCCAGGTAGTCGGCGACCAGGTTCTTGTCCGCCGTGCTGTAGTAGCGCGTGGCCACGGTGCGCGACTGTCCCCCGTGCACGAACGGCTGGGCGCCGCTGATCTCGCGGATCGTCGTGAAGACGGAGTCGGCCTCGACACCGTCCACGAAGGCCGTCTTGAGGGCCAGGTCCTTGGTCGCGCGCGACGCGGGCGAGGCGGTCGGCAAGCGGTCGCCGGCGCGGTCCCAGCCGGGCGGCGGCGCGTCCAGCCGCAACCGCTGGCGACCGGCGCCCAGCGCCGCGAATTCCGCGGCCCGCGCCGGCGGGACCTCGACGACGAACGCATCGCCCAGCGCCAGGTGCACGCGGCCGACGGCGGCCAGGTCCGCCTCCGTCACCGGGCTGCCGTGGCCGTGGCCCTTCGCGCGCACCAGGTACCATTCGCCGTCGGGCCAGGCGGGCTCGAACGGCGCGCCGAAGCGGTGCGCGGCGCCCGGTGTCACGCGATCGGCCACCAGCGCGCCGCCGGGCAGCTCCCAGACCAGCGTCCCCAGGTTGCCGGCGGCCGCTCTCGCGGCCTCGGCCTCCCTGCCGGTGACGAAGGCCAGGCCGGCGGCGCGGGCCGGCAGCGGCGCCAGCAGGGCCAGCGAGACGGCGGCCGCAAACACGCTGCGGCAGAGCGTGGCCTGGCGGATGGACACGGGAGCGACGGCCGGCCGGCTCGTCCGGCGGGCAGGCGACGACACGGGCGACATGCCGACCTTCCACGGGGGCGGCGCGGGCTGGCGCCATCCCGGGCTGAAGACCATCGTTGCGGGGCGTGAAGGCAATCATAGCACGCCGCGGCGATACGGCGCCAGCCGGCGTGCCGCCGGCGAATCTCAGCACCGCCTGCCGCAGGGGCACGACTTGGGCATCGCGCAATACGTGGTCATCGCCTGCGGCCTCGCGATGGACGCCACCGCCGTCTGCCTGGGCGCCGGGGCGACCGGCCGCGCGCGTGGCCGCCGCGCCGCCTTCCGCCTGGTCTTCCACTTCGGGCTCTTCCAGATGCTGATGCCGCTGGCGGGCTGGCTGCTCGGCCGCGGGCTGGTCGGCGTCTTCCGACAGGTGGACCACTGGCTCGCGTTCGCGCTGCTGGCGTTCGTCGGCGGACGCATGGTCATCGCCGGACTGCGCCCCCACGATGCGGAGCAGCCGCGGGGCGACCCGACACGCGGCTGGTCCCTGATCGCGCTCAGCGTCGCCACCAGCGTCGACGCGCTGGCCGTGGGGCTGGGGCTCGCGGTGCTCGACGTCCCGATCTGGCTCCCGTGCCTCATGATCGGCGTGATCACCGCGGCGATGTCCTGGGCCGGGCTCGCCCTGGGCGCAACGCTGCACGCGCGGTGGGGCAGCCGGATGGAAGTGGCAGGCGGCGTGCTTCTGACGCTGATCGGGCTGCAGATCCTGGTCACTCACCTGCAGGGTTGAGCGCCCCGCGGCCGGTCGCGCCGATGGCTAGTCGTGCGCCGTCGGCACGGGCTCCCGTACGGCCCCGGCCGCCGGCCCCGCGGCGTCCTCGGCGTGGCCCGCGGATTCCGTCCCCGCCAGGCACGGCCCGAACGCGCGATCATCGCGCTGGATGTGGTTGATCAGCCAGTAGCCGAGGAACTCGTGCAGCTCGGCGGTGATGCGGCGTCCCGCGGCGTTGAACTCGAACTGGAAGCGTTCCACCTTCTGCAGCAGCTGCC
>JAYRFB010000281.1:0-18523 GCA_041908585.1 Candidatus Krumholzibacteriia bacterium | reverse complement strand
AGCTTCCGCGGCCTGAAGACGGCCGTGCGCACGGCTGTGGCGGAGCTGCCGCGACCGCGGGACGGGCAGACGGTGGCCGCCGTCTGCCTCGAGGCGCAGGAAGCCATCGTCGACGTGCTTTGCCGCCGGTTGTTCCAGGCGGCCCGGCGGCGCCAGGCCCGCGCGGTCTACCTGGCCGGCGGGGTGGCGGCCAACGGGTGCCTGCGCGAGCGCGTGGCGGCGGAGGCCGCGCGGCGCGGGCTGCACTTCCTGCCGCCTGAACGCGTGTACTGCACCGACAACGCCGCCATGATCGCCTATGCCGGCTGGTGCCACCTGGCCGCTGGCCGGCGCGACCCCTTGACGCTGGACAGCTTCGCCCGCGCGCCGTTGGCGTCCTGGCGCTGAGCGAACGGCCGTCTCGGCCGATTCCTCTTCTCAAGAATCCACGTACAGCGCCGATCTGGTGGCATGGGGCTCCTGCCGGCGCCCCTGTCATCGGACCGTTCGGCTCCGAATTGCCTGTCTGGCATGAGCTTTGCGATCCGGTGCGGCAGCGCCGGACCCTGCGCAGGGGTCTGGCGACCGATCGCCCATCAGCCCCGGGGAGCCCATGGCTGCCAAGGCCCGGATTCTCGTCGCCGACGACGAGCCGCACATCCGGAGAATCCTCCAGTTCCTGCTCGAGCAGGAGGGTTTCGAGGTCCGCCTGGCCGAGGACGGCGAAGAGGCCTGGCAGGCCGTGGCCAGCTTCCGCCCGGACCTGGTCCTGCTGGATGTCATGATGCCCCGACGGGACGGATTTTCCGTCCTGGAGATCATTCGTGCCGGGTTCGAGACCGCGCGCCTGCCGGTCATCCTGCTGACGGCCAAGAGCGACGCCGCGGACAAGGTCCAGGGCCTGCGGGGCGGAGCCAACGACTACATCGTCAAGCCGTTCAGCCATGACGAGCTGCTGCTGCGGGTGAGCAACCTGCTGGAATCCACGCGGCGCGAGCGCGAGGCGAACCCCCTGACCGGATTGCCCGGCAACCGGGCCATCGAACGGGAGATCCAGACGCGGCTGGCGCGGGGCGACGACTTCGCGCTGATGTACGTGGACATCGACCGCTTCAAGAGCTTCAACGACCACTACGGCTACGCCCGCGGCGACCGCGCGATCTCCTACACCGCCGGCGTGCTGGTCGGCTGCGCCCAGAAGTTCGGCCCGGCAGGCGTCTTCGTCGGCCATGTCGGGGGCGACGACTTCGTGGTGGCCACCGAGTCGGCGGGCAGCGAGGAGCTCGGGAGACGGATCATCGAGGAGTTCGACGCCGGCGTGGTCGCGCTGCATGACCAGGTCGACGCGCAGCGCGGCTACCTGGAGGTGGAGAACCGGGCGGGCGTGCGCGAGCGCTTCCCGCTCATCGCCCTGACCGTGGCGCTCATCGGGGACGTGAAGGGGCGCTTCACGCACCCGGCCGAACTGAGCGACACCCTGGCGGAACTGAAGAAGTACGGCAAGGCGAATCCCCGCAGCGTCGTGGTCAGCGAGCGGCGCTCGCGGGCGGGCGATCCCGAACTCATCCTGTCCTCGGGCAGTGTTGCGGGCCGTGCCGGCCCCGCCCCGGGCGACGGGCAGAAGCCGGAGTGAGCCGAGGCACCATGCAGACCGCCCTGCCCAGGACGCCCGACCGGGCCCGCGACGCGAACCCCGTCGCCGAGTTCTGGTCGCGCCTGTCGCTGGCCGGCGAGACCCCCCCGGTGCTCGACACGATGGAGGCGGCGCTTGCGGCCCTGCGCAGCCTGCCGGACGCGACCGGCGCGGCCGTGGCCGTCGATCCGGTGCTGGCCTCGACCCTCGACAGTTCCTGGGAGCCGGGGCGCGACTGGTGCCTGGCGCAGCGCACGCCGTCCGGCGAGGCCACGTGGAGCGCGCCGGTCGGCGGCTGGGCCGCAGTCCGCGCCGCGGCCGGCAGCCGCGCCGCGTGGGCCGGAGCGCCGCTGGCCGGGGCGGTGACGGTGGTCACCGCCGGCGAGCCGCCGATGCTGGCGCTGGCCGTCGCCGGCGAGCCCGGCACGGAGGCCGATTCCGCGCGACGGCGGGCGCTCGCGCCGGTCGCGGCCTCGGCCGCCGCCGCGCTCAGCACGCTGTCGACGCTGGCGACGCTGCAGGCCGAGGTCGTGCGGCTCGCGGGGGAGAACCACGCCCTCGGCCGCCTGACGCGCCTGCAGGGCCGCTTCGTCGCGATGGCCAGCCACGACTTCAAGGCCCCGCTCACGGCGATCACCGCCTATACCGAGGTCCTGCTGGGGCAGGTGGGCGACGACGCCTTCCCGCACGCGAGCGAGTTCCTGGGCGTGATCCGCGCCGAGGCGGGGCGGCTGCTCCGCATGGTCGATCGCGTGCTGGACTTCACGCGCATGGAATTCGGGCCGCAGCTGATGAAGCTGGAACCGGTCCCGCTGGCCGAGCTGGTGCAGGAGGCCGTGCGCGCCCTGTCGCCGACCGCCGCCTCGCGCGGGCTGCGCGTGGCGATCGAGGCCCCGGCCTTCCTGCCGCGCGCTGAGGTCGATGCCGACCTCATCCGCCAGGTGATCGTCAACCTCCTCGGCAACGCGGTGAAGTACACGCCGGAGGGCGGCCATATCCGCCTGGTGCTGGCCGAGGAGGGCTCGTCGGTGTCCGTCAGCGTGATCGATGACGGTCCCGGCATCCCCAGCGAGGACATCCGGCGCATCTTCCGCGAGTTCTACCGCGCCGACGGCGCCGCGGCGCAGGCCGAGGGCGTGGGCCTGGGGCTGAGCATCGCGCGGCACATCGTGCACCTGCACGGCGGGCACATCGAGGCTCGACGGTTGCCCGAGGGCGGGTCTGAATTCCGCTTCCTGGTCCCGAAGGAGATGGGGCAGCTTGCGGCGCTGCCGCAGGTGACGGGCCTGAACGTCTCGCCGGAGAAGGCCTCGCAGGCCGTGTCGGTCGTGCTGCGCACGATCGCCGAGCTGACCGACTCGCTGGCCGTGGTGCTGATGCTGGCGGACGGCCGCGGGGCGCTGGTGCCGGTCGGCTCGCTCGGGCTGCGCGACGACAATCCGCGCCTGCACCCGGTGATCATGACCGAGTCCTGGCGGCGGTTCCTCCTGGATGGTCGGGCGCAGCCGGATCCCGGCGCGATCGTCGGCGATCTGGGGCTGGCCGGCGGGCAGGACCTTGATGAACGCCTGTATTGCCCCCTGGTCCACGAGGACGAGCCCGTGGGCCTGGTCGTCGCCGGGCGCCGGGCCGGGGAGTCGGGCTACGGGGCGGCCGAGCGCCAGCAGCTCGAGGTCCTGTCGCGGATCGTCACGACCGCGCTGCGCAACTTCGAGGGCAACGAGTCGCGCGTGCTGGATGCGCTCCAGGTGCTGCTCCAGACGCGCCGCACGGGCATCCCGACCTCGACGCCCGAGGCGCTGCACCTGATCGGCAGGGCGGCCGGGGCCCTGGGCATGGGCGCCCAGGAGACGCGTCGCCTGCTCTACGCCGCGACGCTGCACGACGCGGGCATGGCGCGCGTCGAGGACGAGATCGTGCTGGGGGCGGCGCCGCTGAGCTGGGACGAGCGCGACGAGGTCGACCGCCACGTCGAGCAGGGTTGCGAGCTGGTCGGCCCGCTGCTGCCGGACCCGGCGGTGCGCGGACTGATCCGCCACCACCACGAGCGCGTCGACGGCAGTGGTCACCCCGACGGCCTGGCGGGCGAGGACATCCCGCTCGGGGCGCGCATCCTGGCCGTCGCCGACGCCTGGTTCTCGCTGACCAAGGACCGGCCGTTCCGCGCCGGCCTGGCGCCGGCGGCAGCGCTGGCGGAGATCCGTGCCCACGCCGGCACGCAGTTCGACCCCCGGGTCGTCGCGGCCATCGCGGCGCTCGTGGAACCGTCGTCGCCGCCGACGGACTGAGGGACGCCAACACCCGCAGACGGGGGAGCCGACATGGCACCGCGACCGCGCATCCTGATCGTCGACGACGAGAAGCCCATCGCCACGCTGCTGGCCCAGACCTTCGTGAGCGAAGGCTTCGAGGTCGCCAACGCGCATGACGGCATCGACTGCATGAACAAGATGGCCTCGTTCCAGCCGGACGTCGTGATCATGGACATCATGATGCCGAAGCTCGACGGCGTGGACGCCACGCGATTGATCCGCCGCAACCGCCTGCAGGGACAGACGCTGATCGTGGCGCTCTCGGCGCGCGCGGACGAGGAGACGCGCGCCCGGATGAAGGAGGCCGGCGCCGACCTGTTCATGCGCAAGCCGTTCGTCATCGCCAAGCTCGTCGACCGGGTCGGGCGCCTGCTGGCCGCCCGGTCGGGACGGGTGTAGCGGTCGTGACCCGTCCGCCCGGCAGCCCCGAGCATCCGCGGCCACCGACCGGCCCGGGACCGTCGCCCGACGCGGCAGCGTCCTGGCGGACGCGCGTGCTGGCGCTGGAGCGGATCCTTGCCGCCTCCAACCGCCTGAACGCGACGCACGCCCGCGGCGAGCTGGCCGAGCGCGTCGTGGCGACGGTTGTCGAGCTGGGCGGCTTCGGCAGGGCCCAGCTGAACCTGTGGGACGAGACGGTGCACGCCTTCGTGACGCGCGCCTGCTCGGGCATCGGCGCCGCGGAGGTCACGGCGCTGACGGCGTCACCGGTGCCCGCGGGGGCGTACGCGACGATGACGGACGCGCGCCACCGCTACTCGAACTGCTTCCTGGTCCCGCCAGCGGACGCGGCGGCGGCGCCGCAGGCCGGCGACTGGCTGCCCGGCCTGCGCCTGGTGGCCCCGCTCGTGGCGGCCTCGGGCGAGTGCTTCGGCTTCCTGTCGCTGGACGAGCCCGACGACGGGCGGGTTCCCGACCCGGACCGGCTGCGGCTGCTGGAGTTCCTCGTGCAGCAGTCGGCGACGGCGCTCGAGTCGGCCGAGATCTACGAGCGGCTGGCGGCGCGTAACGCCGAGCTCTCGGCGGCCTCGCGCAAGCTCGACAGCCTGGCCAAGATGAAGCGGAACTTCGTCGCGAACGTCAGCCACGAGCTGCGCACGCCGCTGACGTCCATCTCTGCCTACAGCGAGCTGCTGCAGTCGAACCTCGGGAGCCTTTCCGGCGAGGCGCTCGCGGAGTTCCTGCGCGTCATCCACAGCGAGAGCCAACGCCTGGGCGCCGTCATCAACGACATCCTCGAGGTCGGCAGCATGGAGCAGGGCCGCCCGGCGTTGCACGCGACGGAGCTCGACCTCTGCCAGCTGGTGCGCCGGCAGGCGGAATCGTGGCAGCCGCGCGCGGCCGAGCGCGGGCTCGAGCTCGTCGTCGAGGCGGGCGAGGCGCCGCTGTGGCTGCCGGCCGACCAGGTGCTGCTGCGCCAGCTGCTGGATCACCTGCTGGACAACGCCGTCAAGTTCACGCCGTCCGGCGGCCGCGTCACGGTCTCGGTGGGCGAGTCGGGCACGGCCGCCCGCATCGCCGTGGTCGACTCGGGCATCGGCATCCCCGAGGACAAGCTCGGCGAGATCTTCCAGTCGTTCTTCCAGGTCGACGACTCCGCGACGCGCGCCCACAACGGCCAGGGCGTGGGGCTGGCGATCTGCCACGACATCGTCCAGCACCACGACGGGCGCATCTGGGCCGAGAACGCCGAGCCCGGGGGCGCGCGCCTGACCGTGCTGCTGCCGCGGCGCGCGCCGGTGGTGCTGAACCGCGAACGGGACAACCTCGGCGGCGGGGGCCTCGAGCCGGCGGAGCTGCTGCAGCGCCTGCTCAACTGGGTGGGCGGCAGCCTCGGCGTCCGCACCGCGGCGCTGATGGTGCCCGACGACGATGACCAGGCGCTGGTGATCCGCGCGGCGATCGGCCTGCCGGGCGCCGTCGTCCAGGGCGTCCGCGTGCGTCGCGGCGCCGGCTTCGCCGGGCGCGTCTGGGACACGGGACGCACGCTGTTGATCCGCGACCTGGCGCAGTCGGGCGAGGCGCCACGCGAGTCCGACGAGTTCCGCTACACCACGCCGTCCCTGCTGTGCGTTCCGTTGCGTGATGGCGAGCGCTGCGTGGGCGTGCTCACGGTGAACAACAAGATCGACGGCTCGGCGCTGGACGAGGACGACCGCCTGCTGCTGGAGGGCCTGGCGCCGCGCGTGGCTGGGCTGCTCGCGCGCCACGCGGGTTGGCGGCGCGAAGGCCAGGCGCTGCAGCTGGTGCGGCACTCGCTGCGCGCGACGACCGCCGTCGGCCAGCCGTGCCGCGAGAGCGTGCACGGGATCTGCCGCGAGGTCGCGCTGGCCACCGCGCGGCGCGTCGGCTTCGACGACGACGAGCTGGCGGCGCTCGCCTTCGCGCTGCCCTACTACGATGTCGGCCTCAGCCGCGTCCCGCCCCAGCTGCTGGCTCGCGCCGGCCGCCTGGATGCCGACGAGGAACGGCTGGTGCAGGGCCACGTGGCGGCCAGCCTGGAGATCCTGGCGCCGCTGGCGGTGGATCCACGCGTGCGGCGCGTGGTGCGCCATCACCACGAGAACTTCGACGGCACCGGCTACCCGGCCGGCCTGGCCGGGGAAGCGATTCCCCCGGGCGCGCGCCTGCTGCGCCTGGCGGACACGCTCTCGGCGATGCTGAGCCGCCGGCCCTGGCGGGGCGCCTGGACCCTGGACGAGGCCGTGGCCGAGCTGAGGGACCACGCGGGCAGCCGCTACTGCCCGCAACTGGTGCCGGAGTTCCTGGCCGAGGTCGAGGTCCGTCGCGGTCGGATCACGGCCCTTCAGGCGGACGCAGCCGATGCGTCCGAACTGAGGCGCCCGCTCCTGGACCGCGCCGGCATGGTCTCCATCCGGGATTGAGGCCGGTCGTCGATTCGCCACTCAGGCCGCGCCCTGCGCTGCCGATGATCAGATCCAACCAATTGCCGCCGAGGAGGCCCCGGACGTGCGCAGAATCCTGATCGCCGACGACGAACACAACATCCGCCACATCCTCGACTTCAGCCTGCACGTCGAAGGGTTCGACGTGATCTCCGCCGGCGACGGCGAGGAGGCCCTGGCCCTGGCCGTCAGCGAGGCGCCCGACCTCATCGTCATGGACGTCATGATGCCCGGCTGCGGCGGCGTCGAGGCCTGCCGCCGCCTCAAGGACGACGCCCGGACCCGCCAGATCCCGGTGATCCTCCTGACGGCGCGGGCCAGCCGCGAGGATCGCGAGGCCGGTCTCGCTGCCGGCGCCGCCGAGTACATCACCAAGCCTTTCAGCCCGCAGAAGGTCATCGACCTGGTCCAGTCCATCCTGGGCGTGCCGCACGAGTAGGGGCCGCGGCGGCGACAGCACCCGGGACCGGCCTGCGGGCCGGTCCCGTCGCCTTTTCTTGCCGGGGGCCGCTGGAGGGGTCGGTCCCATCGCAGGCGGCGCCCCGCGCGGCCGGATGGACTCCCGCGATCGGGCGCGCTACCATGCCCCTTCGGCGGCGGGAACTGGCACAGGGAGGCGCGATGGCGACGGCGAACGAGGCGGCCCCGGGACCGCGGCCGCAGCAGAGGCTGGAGGTGGCCCTGCCCGTGCCATTGCCGCAGGCCTTCACCTACCTGCACGTGCCGGGCGAGGGTGAAGAGCGGCGCGTGGTGACGGCCGGCGACCTGGTCGAGGTCGCTTTCGGGCGGCGCCGGCGCCTGGTCGGGCTGGTGGTGGCGGCCACCCCGCCGGCACCGCCGGAGGTGTCCGGGGAGGCGACATCCGCCGCGGATGGCGCGGAGGGAGCGAATGGCGCGGACGCCGCTCCCGGCGCCGGCGCCGCGCGCTTCCGGCTGCGCGACATCTCGCGCGTCCTGCCGCCGGAATACAGGCTGGACGGTGAGCGCCGGCGGCTGGCCGACTGGCTCGCAGGCTACTACGCGCTGCCGCTCGGCGAGGTCCTGCCCCTGTTCCACCCGCCCGCGCCCGGCACGGCGGCGGCCCCGTCCCCACGCCCGGCCGAGGCGCCCTATCCCGAGGTCGACGCCGGCATCGCCGGGCTGACCGTGGCGCAGGAAGCGGCGGTGGCCGACGGCCGCCGTCGCCTGGCCAACGGAGGGTTCGGCGCGGTGCTGCTGCACGGGGTGACCGGCAGCGGCAAGACGGAAGTGTACCTGACGCTGATCGCCGAGGCGCTGGCGCTGGGGCGTGGCGCGCTGTTCCTGCTGCCGGAGATCGCGCTGACGCCCCAGACGCTCTCGCGCATCGCTGCCCGCTTCGGAGCCGAGGTGGCGGCTGTCCACAGCGGGCTGTCGGCCGGTCGCCGCTGCCGCGTGCACGAGCAGGCGGCGCGCGGCGAGGTGCGCGTCGTCGTGGGTCCGCGCTCGGCGCTGTTCGCGCCGGTGCGGGACCTCGGGCTGATCGTCGTCGACGAGGAGCACGAGTCGTCCTACAAGCAGGATGAGAAGCCGCGTTATCACGCCCGGCATGCGGCGCTGGTGCGGGGCCGGGAGAGCGGGGCGCTGGTCGTGCTCGGCTCGGCGACCCCGGACCTGGAGTCGCTGGTCAATGCGCGGGACGGCCGCTACGGCCTGTGGGAGCTGCGCGAGCGGCTGGGCGCGCCGTTGCCCGAGGTGACGATCGTCGACGTGCGCGCGGGCGGCGCGACCGACGGCTTCTCGGTCCCGCTGGACGAGGCCCTCGGCGGCGTCCTCGAACGGGGCGAGCAGGCGATCCTGTTCTACAACCGGCGCGGCTTCGCGCGCTCGCTGCAGTGCGCCGGCTGCGGCGCGACGGCCGAGTGCCCGGACTGCGACATCGCCGTCACCTACCACCTGCGCCCGCGCCGCCTGCTCTGCCACTACTGCGGCCACGCGCGGCCGGTCCCCGCCGCTTGCGAGGCCTGCGGCCACCCCGGCTTCGTGCCGCAGGGCGCCGGGACGGAGAAGCTGGAGATCCACCTGCAGGGCCGCTTCCCGCAGGCGCGGTTGCTGCGCCTGGACCGCGACACGACCAGCGGCCGCGACAGCCACCACCGCATCCTCGCGGCGTTCGCCCGCGGCGAGGCCGACATCCTGCTCGGCACGCAGATGGTGGCCAAGGGGCACCATTTCCCAGGCGTGTCGCTGGTGGGCGTCCTGGCCGCCGACGACGGGCTGGGCCTGCCCGACTTCCGCGCCGCCGAGCGCTCGTTCCAGCTGCTCTCCCAGGTGGCCGGCCGGGCCGGCCGCGCCGGCCATGGGCGTGTGCTGCTGCAGGCCTGGCAGCCGGAGCACCCGGTGATCCTGGCGGCGGCCGCGCACGACTACGGCGCCTTCGCCGCGGCCGAGCTGGAAGCCCGGCGCGCCCTGGGTTACCCGCCGTACCGGCGACTGGCGCGCCTGGGGATCGCCGCGCGGCGCCAGGCCCTGGCCGCCGAGGCCGCCGGAGCGCTGGGGCAGAGCCTGCGCGCGCAGTTCACCGGGGGCGGCGTCTCGGTCCTGGGGCCGGCTCCCGCGGTTTTCGAGCGCCTGCTCGATCGCTACCGCTTCCAGGTGCTCCTGAAGGGCGACCTGACCCTGCGCCACAAGGCCTGGCTGGCCGCGTGCCTGCGCGCGCTGGCGGCCGGCTACCCGGGGATCGAGGTCATGCACGACATCGACCCGGTGTCCCCGTACTAGAGTCCAGGAGGCCGACGGGCCAGGAGAGCCCGGCCGTGCAGCGCGCCCGGGGGCGCCGCCGGGATCCTCGACTTCGTCCGCGCCGATCTGGTATCATGAAGGGCAGTGCGCCGGCGGCGGGTTGCCGCGGCCGGCCCGGGACGACCTCGATCACGCGCGGGAACGATCCCCGGAAGGACTGCCGGATGCCCTGCAAGAATCGCCCCCGGGCGGCCGCAAGGCTGCCCCTGTTCGTTCTGCTGCTTGCCGCCTCCCTGCCGTGGGTTGCCACTGCGGCGGCGCCGGTCGCGGCCGTCGACCTCGACGAGATCCGCCGCGAGATCGACGCCAACGGCTGGTCGTTCACCGTGAGTGATCGCTTCACCTCGACGCTGACGCCCGAGCGGCGCGCGGCGCTGCGCGGCTATGCGCCGCCGCCCTGGCACCAGGCCGAGCTCGAGCGCCACCTGGTCGTCCTTCCCGTCGACAAGTCCCTGCCTTCGAACTTCAGCTGGGTGGACCAGGGCGGCGTCACGCCGATCAAGGACCAGGGCAGCTGCGGCAGCTGCTGGGCCTTTGCCGCCGTGGCCGAGCTTGAGGCGCACATGCTCATCCGCTACGGCACGGCGCTGGACCTTTCCGAACAGCAGGTCGTGTCCTGCAACAACGTCGGAGCGGGCTGCGACGGCGGCTGGGCCTTCGCCGCGTACGACGTCTTCGAGGACCACGGGGCCGTGCTGGAGGATTGCCACCCGTACCTGGCGGCCGACCCGCCGTACGCGGCCTGTCGCGAGGGCGAGTTCCCGGGCTTCGGCTGGATCTCCGGCTACCGCTACATCAGCAACAACGTCACGCAGATCAAGACGGCGCTCCTGGACGGGCCGGTCTGCACGGCCATCGATGCCAGCGCCGCCTTCGAGGCCTACGAGAGCGGCTGCTTCGACCAGCCCGGCGCGGGCACCAACCACCTGGTGCTGATCGTCGGCTGGGATGACCGCCACTGCGACGGCGCCGGCGCCTGGCTGATCAAGAACAGCTGGGGGCCGGGCTTCGGCATGTCGGGATACATCTGGGTGCGCTACGGCGCGGCGTCCGTCGGCACCTCCGTCACGCAGCTGGCCTGCGACGAACCGGCGACGGGCTTCGCCATCGCGCCCTCGCTCGGCACCGAGCCGCTGTCGGCCGGCACGACCACGACGCTGCAGTGGACGACCACGGGCGCGCAGGTCGCCACCGTGGACCTGCGGCTCGGCTGGGACGGTCCCTGCAGCGAGTACGTCATCGCGCAGGGCGTGCCCAACACCGGCAGCTACCAGTGGCTCGTGCCGAACCTGTCGACGACGGGCGCCCACCTCCTGGTCAGCGCCGCCTCGGGTACCCGCAACGGCTTCGGCTTCGCCTCGCGCCCCGTGCGGATCATCGGCCACCGCACGCGCTACGTCAGCGCCGCCGGCAGCAACACGCCGCCCTACCTGACGCCGGCTACCGCCGCGCACTCCATCGCCGATGCCGTGGCCGCCTGCGCGGGCCACGACACCGTGCTGGTGGCGGGCGGCGACTACACCTCCCGCGTGACGGTCAGCTCGACCGTGCGCATCCTCGGCTCGTGGGATCCCTCGTTCACGATGCAGGACCGGGCGACCCACCCGACGCGCCTGTCGTGCGGCGGCTCGGCCCTGCGCTTCAACGAGCCGGCCGGCGACTTCTCGCTTGTGGACAACTTCGTGTTCGTCGGTTGCTACGGCGGCAACGGCTCGGCGCCCGTGCCCGGCCAGCACGGCGGCGCCGTCTTCGTGCAGGGCGCCTCGCCGACGATCCGCAACTGCGACTTCACCGGGAACCGCGCCGCGGTCGGCTCGACCGCGGGCTACGGCGGCGCCATCTGCGTGGTCTCGGGCAGCCCTCGCGTGGAGGACTGCACGTTCACGGGCAATCGCGCGACCCGCGGCGGCGCCATCAGCGCCAGCGACGCGCAGGTCGCACTGGTCGACTGCGTGTTCTCGGGCAACGCCTGCACCGACAGTTCGGAGGGATTCCGGGGGGCGGCCCTGCACGGCCAGGGGACGATCTGGACCGTGACCGGCGGCTCGCTGGCCGGCAACGGCTCCTGCCACCGCGGCGGCGCCGCCTACCTGGAGGGCGGCTCGGCGACGTTCACCGACGTGGAGATCGCCGACAACCGCGCGCGCGGCGACGGCGGCGCGTTCGGCGGGCTGGGCGCCTCCCTGACGATGGAGCGCGGGCGGCTCGCGGGGAACTCCGCCGGCATGGGCAACGGCGGCGGCGTGGCCTGGGAGGGTGGCACGCTCGCCATCCGCAACGTCGAGCTGCGCGGCAACCGCGCGCCCGGGCTCGGGGGCGGGCTGTTCGCCCTCGGCGCCGGCGGCGCCGTGGAGAACTGCCTGGTCCGCGACAACCATGCCGGTGTCGCCGGCGGCCTGCTCGCGGCGGGAGAGGCGGCGCTGGTGGTCCGCAACAACATCTTCACGGGCAATGCGGGCGGCGGGCTGGCGGCCGTCGGTGTGTCCGTCGCGGCCGACTACAACGATGTCTGGGGCAACCCCGGCGGCGACTATGCCGGAGGCGCAACGCCCGGCGCGCACGACATCGCGGCCGACCCGCTCCTGGTCGCGCCGGCCGGCGGCGCGCTCGGCATGCACTCGCCGTGCCTCGATCGCGGCGACCCCGATCCCCTCTGCGTGGATGCCGACGGCTCGCGCGCCGACATCGGCCCGGGCGGCGGCCCGGGCGCGCCGATCGCCGGCCCGCCTGCGGTGACCGGCGCCCGCCTCACGCCGCTGGGGGCCGGGCGCGTGCAGGTGGCGTGGGACGCCATCGGCGCCGGCCGCGTCGCCAACTATGTGGTGTACCGCGACAGCGCGGCGACCTTCGTGCCCTCGGCCGGCTGCGTGGCGGCGATCGTGGCCCACCCGGCCTCATCCCTCGAGGACGCGCCGCTGCCGGGACCGTGGTACTACGTGGTGTCGGCGGTCGACGCCGACGGCCGCGCCGGCGGCTTCAGCCAGCCGGTCGGCCTGGGGGGCGGCACGACGGCGGCGCCCATCGTGCCGGCGGCGGCGCTGGCGATCGGGAAGGTGGCGCCGAACCCGTTCAACCCCCGCACGGTCGTGGCCTTCTCGGTGCCGTCGACCGGCGCGGCGACGCTGGGCATCTACGACGTCCGCGGGCGCCTCGTGCGCACGCTCGTCGACGGCTTCCTGGCGGCCGGGACCCATGAGGCGACCTGGGACGGGACCGACGACGCCGGGCGCGCCCAGGCGGCGGGTACCTACCTGGCGCGGCTGGCCCAGGCCGGACAGGCGGCGGTCGCGAAGCTCGTCCTGGCGAAATAGTCGACGAAACAGGCGCCCGGGAGCGGGCGGAACCGGCGGCTCAGTCCAGCCAGCGCAGGATCTCGGCGGTGTCCACGGCCCCGTCGAGGTCCAGCTGGCGCAGACCTCGCGGCAACACCCACCGCACGCGCCCGCCACGGCGTTTCTTGTCGGCGCCCAGCAGGCGCTCGAGGTCGGCCTCCGGCGGGGCGGGCCAGCGCGTCGGCAGCCCGCAATCCTCCAGCAGCTCGATCACGCGCACCGCGAGCGTCAGCGGGCAGCCGCCTCGTTCGGCGGCGACGCGGAACACGACCGCCATGCCGATGGCCACGGCCTGCCCGTGCGACAGCGCCGTCGGCGTGCCGGCGGTCCAGGCTTCCAGCGCGTGGCCGAGCGTGTGGCCCAGGTTCAGCGCGCGCCGCGGTCCCTGCTCGTGGAAGTCGCGCCCGACGACCTCGGCCTTCACGGCGGCGGCCCGGCCCACCCAGTCCCGCCACGGCAGGGCGCCGAGGACGCCCGGCACGGGCTCGTCGCCGGCCCCCGCCGTCGCGCCGAACAGCGTGCGCAGCTCCGGACGGGCCGCCTCCAGCTCGGCGAACAGTCCCACGTCGCCGATCACGGCCGTCTTGATCATCTCCGCCAGGCCGTCGCGCCAGCCGCCACGCGGCAGCGTCAGCAGGAACCCGCAGTCGACCATGATGCCGGCGGCGGGGTGGAAGGCGCCCACCTGGTTCTTGAGCCCGGCCACGTTGATGGCGGTCTTGCCCCCGATCGCCGCGTCGATCATCGCCAGGAGCGTTGTCGGCACGCTCACCCAGCCGATGCCGCGCTGCCAGGTTGCCGCCGCGAAGCCCGCCACGTCCAGGAGAGCCCCGCCGCCGATGCCGACCAGCGTTCCGTCGCGCGGCACGCCGCGCGCGGCCAGCCAGGCGTAGATCGCCGCCAGCTGCTCGATGCGCTTGCTGCCCTCGCCGCCGGGCAGCACGAGCGTGCCCGAGCGGTCCGGGTCGCAGCCGGCCTGGAGCTGCTCGAGCCAGGCCGGCTGCAGGCGTGCGACAGCCTCGTCGACGATGTATGCGGGGGGGGGCTGGGGGATGAAGCGCGACAGCTCGAGGGCGGCCAGTGGGCCCACCACGATGCGGCTTGGCTGCCCGTCCAGGTGCATGTCGATGATGCGTGACCGATGACTCATCGCCCGCCTGCCCGGCCCGGTGCCGCGCCAGCGCGCCGGGCCCCTAAGTCCTTGCTTTGATTGTAATTCTCAGAATCGACAGCGCCGCGCAGGCAGGCGTTTTGGTTTGTCTCGCCGTGGGCCCGACACTACCTTTGCGCACGTCCGCCGGACGAATCTACCACGGCTGCCGCGCGATTGCCAACGCGGCCCCGCGCCGGCGCCCGGCACGAATGCCACCGGCACGACTGCCCGCACGCGACACGGATGCACACACGCAAGGAGTAGGCGCATGTCTGGAAAGATGGTCGAGATCCGCTGGCATGCCCGCGGCGGCCAGGGCGCCAAGACCGCGGCCATGTTCCTGGCCGAGGCGGTCCTGACGAAGGGCAAGTACGGGCAGGGCTTCCCCGAATACGGTCCGGAGCGACGCGGCGCGCCCATGCGCGGGTTCACGCGCATCGCCGACGCCCCCATCCGCCGCCACTGCATGATCGAGAACCCGGGCTTCGTGATCGTCCTGGACTCGACGCTCCTGGACAGCCCGGCCGCCGGCGTGACCGCGGGCACCTCCAAGGACACGGTGTTCCTGGTCAACACGACCGAGGCTCCGGGCGCCGTCGCCAAGAAGCTGAACGTCAAGGGCGCGAAGGTGCACACCGTCGATGCGACCGGCATCGCGCTGGAGACCATCGGCCGCCCCATCCCCAACATGCCGATGGTGGGCGCGCTGCTCGCCGTCGACGACATGCTGACCGTCGACGAGCTGAAGGACGCCCTCGTCGAGCAGCTGGGCAGCAAGTTCTCCCAGGTGGTCATCGACGGCAACCTCGCCGCCGTGGACCGCGCCAACAAGGAGCTGGTGTCGGCATGAGCATGATCAGCACGAAAGACCTGCACGAGGGCGGCATCATCCGCGAGGCCGGCAACTCCGCCACCTACAAGACCGGCGACTGGCGCACGTTCGTGCCGCGCTTCGTCGAGGAGAACTGCATCCACTGCATGTTCTGCTGGATCTACTGCCCCGACTCGGCGATCGAGATCGACGCCTCCGGCCCCAAGCCGCTGATGAAGGGCATCGTCATGGACCACTGCAAGGGTTGCGGCATCTGCGCGCACGAGTGCCCGCCCGCGAAGAAGGGCAAGGCCGCCCTCGTCATGGTCCGCGAAGAGAAATAGGCAACCGCCGGAAAGGAACCGAGGCATGGAGCAGAAACTCGTCGCGCTGTCCGGCAACGAAGCGGTCGCCTACGCCTTCAGGCAGGCCCGTCCGCATGTCGCCGCGGCGTTCCCCATCACTCCGCAGACGGAGATGATGCACAAGTACGCGGAGTTCGTCGCCAACGGCGAGTCCACCACGGAGATGATCCTGGTCGAGAGCGAGCACTCGGCGATGAGCGCCGCCATCGGCTCGGCCGCCGCCGGCGCCCGCACCTTCACCGCCACCAGCAGCGCCGGCTTCGCGCTGATGTGGGAGGTCGTCTACATCGCGGCCTCGCTGCGGCTGCCGATCTGCATGGCGATGGTCAACCGGGCCCTCAGCGGCAACATCAACATCCACTGCGACCACAGCGACAGCATGGGCGGCCGCGACGCCGGCTGGATCCACCTGTTCAGCGAGAACGCCCAGGAGTCGTACGACAACGGCATCATGGCGTGGCGCATCGCCGAGCACATGGACGTCCGGCTGCCGGTGATGGTGAACTACGACGGCTTCATCATCAGCCACACGGCCGACGCGCTCTACATGTTGCCGGACGACGTCGCCTGGAAGTTCATCGGCAAGTACAAGCCGGCCTACACGCTGCTGAACCCCGAGAAGCCGATCACGGTCGGCCCGCTCGACCTGACCGACTACTACTTCGAGCACAAGACCAGCCAGCTGGCGGCCTACGAGAAGGCCCCGGCGATCATCCAGCAGGTGAGCGACGAGTTTGCCGAGCTGACCGGCCGCCGGTACGGCTTCGCCGAGGAATACAAGCTGGACGACGCCGACATGGTGATGGTCCTGCTCGGCTCGAGCGCCGGCACCTGCAAGGACGTCATCGACGAGTACCGCGAGAAGGGCGTCAAGGTGGGCCTGCTCAAGCTGCGCACCTTCCGGCCGTTCCCGCACGCGTACCTGGCGAAGGTGCTGGCCGGCCGCAAGGCCGTCTGCGTGCTGGACCGCTCGGCCAGCTTCGGCGGCCAGGGCGGCCCGCTCTTCATGGAGACCCGCTCGGCCATGTACGGCCTGCAGGTCCCGGTGCACGGCTACATCTACGGGCTCGGCGGTCGCGACTTCGACCTGAAGCAGGCCGCCTCGGTCATCGAGAACCTGAAGAAGGCCGCCGCCGGCGAACAGATGAAGGACATCAACCTGCTGGGCGTCAGGCTCTAGGAAGGAGGCACGACATGGCTGTCAATCTCAAGCAGTTGACCCAGAACGAGGACCTCCTGGCCGGGGGCCACCGGGCCTGCGCGGGCTGCACGGGCGCGAACATCCTGCGCCAGATCATGCTCACGGCCGGTGCCGACACCGTCGTCGGCGGCGCGACCGGGTGCATGGAGGTCATCACGACCATCTTCCCGTACACCGCCTGGAAGACGTCGTTCATCCACAGCGCCTTCGAGAACTGCGCCGCCACGATCAGCGGCGTCGAGACGGCGTTCCGCTCGCTGAAGAAGCACGGCGAACTGCCGGTGGCGCGCGAGAAGATGAACTTCATCGCCTTCGGCGGCGACGGCGGCACCTACGACATCGGCCTGCAGTCGCTGTCGGGCGCCATGGAGCGCGGCCACAACATGCTGTACGTCTGCTACGACAACGAGGCGTACATGAACACCGGCATCCAGCGCTCGAGCGCGACGCCGCTGGGCGCGCACACCTCGACGGCGCCTGCCGGCTCGGTCAAGCAGGGCAAGGAGCAGAACCGCAAGGACCTGACGAAGATCCTCGTGGCCCACAACATCCCGTACGTCGCGCAGACCACGCCGTACCACTGGAAGGACCTGGCGGCGAAGGTCGAGAAGGCGCTGGCCTGCGACGGGCCGGCGTTCCTGAACATCCTCATGCCGTGCACCGTGGGCTGGCACTTCGACCCGGCGATCGGCATGGAGCTGGCCAAGGAAGCGGTCGAGAACAACTTCTGGCCGCTGTTCGAGGTGGAGAACGGCGTCTACACGATCAACCACAAGCCGAAGGACCCGGCGCCGGTGGTCGAGTGGATGAAGAAGCAGGGTCGCTTCAAGCACCTGTTCAAGCCTGGCAACGAGCACCTGCTGGCCGCCAGCCAGGCCTGGGTGGACAGCGAGTGGCAGAAGCTGCTGAAGCTGGAGGCCTCGACGCAGGCCTGAGGACGCGCGGGGCACGTTCCTCCTTCCGCGACGACGACGGCCCGGGAAGTCCTCCCGGGCCGTCGCTCGTCCGGCGTTGTCGGCGGGGGGCGCGCGGCATTATCGTGGGCGGGATTGCCGGCCGTCGCCGGCGGTGAAAGGGGAACGATGTCCCGCCGGACGATGACTGCGCTCGCGATCGCCCTCGGTGTCGCGCTGCTGCTCTCGCGCACCGACGCGCAGGCCCGGACGATCTGGCCGCCGCTGGCCGCGTTGCTGGTGATCGGCGCCACGCGTCACGCCCTGGTGGGGCTGCTGGCGGGGGCGTTCGCCGGCGCGCTGATGCTCGCCGGCGGCGACCCCTGGCGCGCGTACGTGCAGCTGCTCGGCGACCACCTGGCGCCCAGCCTGGGCAGCAGCTGGAAGACCGGGGCCATCGCCTTCACGCTGGTGCTCGGCGGCTTCGCCGCGGTGCTGGAGCGGGGTGGCGGCTTCGCGGCGCTGCTGCGCCGGTGGGTGCGTCCGGGGCGGGGCGCCCGCACCCGGCTCGAGACCGCCGCGACCGGCCTGGGCCTGCTCTGCTTCTTCGATGGCCTGGCCAACAGCATGGTCGTCGGCCGAGTCTGCCGCGACCTCGGCGATCGCTGCGGCGTGCCGCGGGTCAAGCTCGCCTACATTGTCGACTCGACGTCCTCGGCCGTGGCCTGCGTGGCGATCGTGTCCACGTGGATCGCCTTCCAGCTGTCGATGATCGCCGAGGCCTATGCGGCCGCGGGCCAGCCCGCCAATCCCTACGTCGTGTTCCTGCAGTCGCTGCCGTACAACTTCCATTGCTGGTTCACGCTGGTGCTGCTGGGCGTGGCCGTGCGGACACGCTTCCATCCGGGGCCGATGGGCCGGTACGAACGTGCGGCCACCTCGCCGGCGGGACCAGCCGGCACAGGGACCGGAGCGTTCCCGACGGCGGACGCGGGGACGGGCGGCGCGCCGCCGCCGTCGGTGGGCGAGGCCGCCCGCGCGACGCTGCTGCCGCTGGGGGTCCTGCTGGTGGCGTTCCTCGCCGGGTTCGTCGTCCTGGGCGCGCCGCGCCCGGTCCTGCCGTTGACGCGCGAGAAGATCGTGGCCGCGTTCGGCTCCGATGCGGGGCCGCTGGTGCT
>JAYRFB010000280.1:0-14323 GCA_041908585.1 Candidatus Krumholzibacteriia bacterium | reverse complement strand
GGCCGCTGCCCAGACAAGGAGTGGCTCGCCGACCTGCTGTTCGATCTCAACCGCGAGGACGACTTCGGCGTGCGTGACCACATCGTTGACGGCGCCGCCACGTACCTGCCGGAACCGGTCGTGCGCGACCTGATCCGCCGCTTCCTGTTGGTGGCCGCCGAATACGCGAAGGACGACCTCGCCGGCCGGCGCTGGTCGCGGCTGGGCGAGACGCTGGCCCGCCAGCTCAGGGACGCCCCGCTGTTCGAGCAGATCCGCCGCGACTCGTGGGGCGTGTCGTCGGTCGCTTCCTGCCTCGACATCGGCAGCGTGTACCTCGAGAGCGGCGACGCCGCGGCGGCCCTGTCGTGGCTCGAGCGGGTTCCCGCGGACGAGCACTTCCAGCAGGAGCGGCGGGACGCGCTGCTCCTGGTCGCCTTCACGCAGCTCGGCCGGCAGCAGCCGCGAGAGGAAGTCGCCTGGCGCCTCTTCCGCCGCGGCCGCAGCCGGCCCGGGCTGGACGCGCTCCTGTCCGTGATCGGCGAGGCCCGGCGCTCCGCCGTCATCGACGACGAGGTGGCCGCCATCCTGGCGGGCCCCGGCCTCTCGCACGCCGACGCCGCGTTCCTCATGGAGATGGGCCGCCTCGACGAGGCCGAAAGCTACCTGCTCGATCGCGCCGCCCTGTTGAACGGCGACTACTACGGCAGCCTCGTGCCCCTGGCTGAGACCATGGAGGCGGACCGACGTCCCCTGGCCGCTTCGCTGATGTACCGGGCGCTGCTCGATTCCATCTTGCGCAGGGCGCGCTCCACGGTGTACGGGCATGGGGTCCGGTACCTGCGCAAGCTCGACCTGCTCGCTGTCTCGATCACGGACTGGCGCGGCCAGCCCAACCACGCTGCCTATCTGGCGGGGATCCGCCAGGCGCACGGGCGCAAGTCGAGTTTCTGGGCGCGGTATGGTGGGCAGGGGGATTGAGGCGGCCGGGTGGTCTGGTTCGCGGCGATGCTCGCGTGCGCCGGCGCACGCTCTCACGGGAGCGTGATCCTTGTGCCGGCGCAAGCGACAAAACATCCAGTAAACGCACGAAAAATATCAATTCACGGTGCTATTTGGGTAGTTCATGCTTGCCAAGACGCCACATTTTGGTATCATATAATACTCATACACCTCCCGAAGGCGCCGAAACCCCAACCGACAGGTCCCCATGCCCAAGGCGCAGGCGTCCGAACGGGAACGGCAGCTTCTGCGCGCCCTGGCTGCCGATCCGGCGAAGGCCTCGGCCACGAAGCGAGCCACCTACGACCTGATGGCACATGACCTGACCGTCGCCGACGTCTGCGACGCCCTCTGGCATTGGCTCGTCGACGGCCGACCCGTGACGCGCACCACGATGCACGGGCAGGACTCCGGAGAACCGGCCTACGAGATCTGGCCGGAACTGGCCGGCCGGAGGTTCTACTGCAAGTTCCTCATCAGGGGAGAACCGATTCTTAAGCAACTGATGCTCGTCGTCTCGGCCCATCCGGACGACCCGCATGCCCCCAACCGAGGGAGGCCAGCATGACCGCGACCCGATGCCCCCTGTGCGGCGCCCAGGCCCTCGTCCCCCACGAAGGCACCTACAAGATGTACCCGCCCGACAACATCCCGGGCGGTCCGTTGACCGTGCCCGGTGCGCAGTGGGAGGCCTGCACGGCGTGCGGCGAGGAGATCCTCCCCGCCACGCTGCTTGCCGAACTCGAGGCCCAGCGCGTTGAGCGCCTGGGCTACCTGCGCCCGGACCAGATCCGCGCCGTGCGCGAGCGCGCCGGCCTGACGCAGACCGAGATGGCGGCGTTCGTCGGCGTGGGCGAGAAGACGTACTGCCGTTGGGAGGCGGGCCGCTCGCTGCAGAACCTGTCCAGCGACAACCTCATCCGCCTGGCCGATCGCGTGCCCGAGGTGTTCGCCCAGTTGGCGGCGCAGCGCGACCCCGGTCGTCAGGTCGTGATCGACGACTATCTGGAGAGCTTGGCCGACGACAAGGGCGACAATGACCTGGCGATGGCGGCGCACGGCGCCGAGCTGGACGTGGCGCTGGCCGCGCAGCTGCGCGAGCGCCTGCAGGCCCTCGCCTCGCAGCGGAGCCGGCCATGAGTGCGGGGCTGGTGCGCGGCGCCCCCGAGATCGCGCCGCACGAGCTGGTGGCGCGCCTGCTGCAGGCGACCGACCAGGATCAGCCCGGCGCGGTCGACCCGTCACGCCTGCTGTCATTCCTGAAGCTGCGGTTCCTGCCCGTCGATTTCGCCGCGTCGCTGCGCGACGTCCTGCCCGTCGATGCGGGCGCTGCCCGCGCGCTGCTCTCGTTCCCGGACCACCTGGTTGCCGTCGATGCCGCGCTCGAGCCGAAGCGGATGCGCTTCAACACGCTGCACGAGATCGCGCACTACGTGCTGCCCGACCATCGGCACGCCCTCTATCTCTGCGACGCCGAGGGTCTCAGCTCGCGCGCGCGTATCGACTTCGAGGTGGAGGCCAACCGCTTCGCCGCCGACCTGCAGTTCAAGGGGCACCACTTCACGGTCGAATCGCACGCCCTGCCCGTCTCGGCCGCCACCGTCAAGGCGCTGGCGCTGAAGTACCACGCCTCGTTCGAGTCGACGGCCCGTCGCCTCGTCGAGAAGCACCACGCACCGGTCATGTTCGTCGTCTGCGAACGCCAGGCCGACCGCTCCATCATCGACGCTTCGCAGCCGCCCGTCTGGCGCGTGAAGGACTGCTGCGCGTCGGCGTCGTTCAGGTCGCGCTGGTCCGCGCGATTGGAGGGCGAGGTGCCCGCCGAGATCGCCACAGCGCTGACCGCGGGCGCGCGCGACGTGGGGGACTCGATCGTGACGGAGGTGCCGCTCGGAGGCGCCTTCGGGTTCGAGTGGTTCACCAACGGGTATGCGATCATGGCGCTGGTGAGGGCGCGGGGGTAGGGGTTGCGCCGGCGCAAGTGATTCGAGCGCAAGGCAACGCCCAACGGGACAAGAACGAAAAGGCACGCAGACCGTGGCCCGCGGGCGCCGCAGGGGATTGCCCTGCGGGAGGAAGTCGCGCGGATAGTACATAGTATAGTGCCGGACAGCAACGAAGAGATTCTCGTCGATCCGCAGCCAACGCGCACTCCCGCTCGATCTGGCCTCCCGTCTTCCACAAAAAAACCCCGGCGTGTGGCAGAGCCAGACCCCGGGGGGATGAAGCCTCGGTCCCGTAGGATCCGAGTGCTTAAGAGCATATCGACGCGACTCCGCGACCGTCTAATGGAATCACTCCTGCGGCTTCGATTCCTTGCGAGCAGGCGACATGAAGTCGCTTCTCGGTGGCGATCGCGCCCGGCCTCGCTTCCCGGGGCTCGCCCGGCAAGGTCAATACCACCGCTTCACTCACGAAGTGACCATCTTCGATCCGCAGCCAACGTCATGTCGCCGCGTGATCTTGCCGGCGAGTGCACGCTGCGCGCACGGGAAGAGTGGCGATGTGCGCATCCGCCATTGTCATCCAACGTTGACACGAGGTGCAGAATCGGATCCCGGAGTGGTCGCCGGCATCGCGTGCGCCGGCGCACATTTTCACGTGATCGCGGTTCTTGCGCCGGCGCAGCCGGGCCATTCAACTCACTTGATCATCGTCACCACCCGCCGCTCGCGCGTCCCCTCCGCCACCAGCTCGACCACGTACGCCCCGCTGGCCTGACGCCGCCCCTCTCGATCGGCGCCGTCCCAGGTCACAGTGCGCGCGCCGGACGGGACCACGCCTTCCTCCAGGATCGTGATGAGGTTGCCCTTGAGATCGTGCACGGCCACGCGCACGTGGCCTTCCTGCGCCAGCGCGTAGCGGACGGCCACGCGGGGGTTGAACGGGTTCGGGTAGATCGCCTCCAGGCCGGCGGCGCGGGGAACGGCGGTGACATCATCGACGGCGGACGCGCCGCCGGCGCGCAGTTCGAGGTTGTCGACGCCGACCATCGCCGCGAACGGCGGCGGCGGGAACGACGCCAGCGGGTTGTGCATCAGACGGAACTCGCTGTTGCCGGCCAGCGCGGCGGCGGCGGAGCCGGACAGGACGATGAGGTCGGCCGCCTCGATCGCGAACTGGATGTCCTGCCAGCCGCTGGCCGAGGGCACGTTCACCACCTGGGTGACGGCCGTGTTCGCGCCGTCGGTGAACACGAGCCGCAGGCTGAGGTCGGTCAGGCCGAAGTTGTTCACGTCCAGCGCGACGACGCCGGCGCCGGCGGCCACGTAGTCGCCCGCCCACTGGGCCCGGTTGAAGGCCATCAGGCGGCTGCCGGGCCCGCTGCCACCGATCGAGCGCAGCTGCAGGTAGTTGTCGTTCAGGCCGAGCGGTCCGCCGCTGGCGATGTTCTGGGTCGGCACCGGGCTCGGGTTGCCGACGGACCAGCCGGCCGTCGTGCCGTCCTCGAAGGTATCGATCTGGCCCACGGTCAGGGCCAGGGCCGGCGTGGCGGCCAGCGTCAGCAGGATGAGGGCCTTTGCGCATGTGCGTGGGCTGGTCATCGTGGACCTCCCGGTTCGGGGTCGGTGCGGGGCCCGGATAGCATACCAGATTGATCTTGATTATGTCACCACCGCGACTTGCCCGTCTTCCCGCCCACCTCTAACATCCCCCCATGATCGCCACCGCACCCCACCGGACCCGCCTGCGGCCCCACGCCGGGCCCCGCAGCGCCCTGGCCACGCTGCTGGCCCTGCTCGCCGTCACCACCGGTCCCCACCCGCACGCGGCCGCCGCCGCAGACGACTTCCCCTACGACCTGGACACCCCGCGCGAGATCGCGCTGCTGGCCACCGGCGCCGGGCTGCTGCTGACGGGCGTGCTGCTGGGCAGCGACAACCAGCCGTTCACGCCGGCGCAGCTGGAGCAGCTGGATCCCGGTGAGGTGCCGGGGCCGGACCGCGTCGCGCTGGGTCAGTGGTCGCCGCGCGCGTCGCGGGCCAGCGACCGCCTGGTGACAGGGCTGGTGGTGCTGCCGCTGGCCGAGGCCGCCGTGGGGCCCGGCCGCGAGCGCGGCGGACGCCTGGCGCTCATGTACGCGCAGACGCAGCTGCTGGCCGGCGGCGTCACCTCGCTGCTCAAGCACACGGTGCAGCGGCCGCGGCCGTTCGCGTACGGCGATGACCCGCGCGTGCCGGACGAGCGGCGCCTGTCGGGAACGGCGCGGCGTTCGTTCCCGTCGGGGCACGCCGCGCAGTCGTTCGCGGCGATGACCTTCCTGGCCACCGTGCACGGGCGGCTGCAGCCGCGCGGCGAGGGCTGGGTGTGGGCTGGCGGGCTGGGCGCGGCGGCCACCGTGGGCTGGCTGCGCGGCGAGGCGGGCGCGCACTTCCCGACCGACATCGTGGCGGGCGCGGCCATCGGCGCGCTGGCGGGCTGGCTGGTGCCGCGCCTGCACGAGGCGGAGTGCGCCGAGGGCCCCGCGGCGGCGGGCGCCGCGCTCACCTTCGGCTTCGCGTTCTAGAACGAGTCGCAGGGGAGCTGCGCGTGCCCGCGCATGTCAATCAGCAGGCGTCCGAACAGGGCGATCAGGTCGGCGGCCATGAACGGGCGGTCCTCCAGCACGTCGAAGAGCGACTCCACGGGGATCTTCAGGATCACCGTCGGGGTCACCGCCACGCCGTCGGACAGGTGTTCGCGGCCCGCGAGCGCCACGAAGTTCTCCAGGTGGTGACCGCAGCCCATCGTGATGCACTCGCAGCCGGGACGACGACCCTCGACCTTGCCTGCCACGAACACGTGCATCGCGCGCGCCGGCTCGCCGCGCCGCCAGACCGTGTCGCCGGGCTGCGGGCGGATCTCCCGGCTGCGGCGCGCCAGCTCCATCAGCGCATCGACGTTGAAGGTGCCGATGCGCGTGTGGCGGCGGATCACGGTCAGGCGCTCGATGATGTCGAGGCGTCGCGCGGGCGCGCGCAGGTCCGCTTCCGGGGTCGGCAGGCACTTGGCGGAGACGTCGACCGACGTCATGGTACGGGCGATCTCCCCGCAGATCCGCTGGATGGCCACGCGCCGCATCGCGTGGTTGCCCTCCATCTCGTGCAGCAGGAAATCGACGGAGCCTTCGAGCACCAGCGTCCTGCGGCCGGCCACAGCCGACAGCCCGCGCGCGTCGCGTCCCAGCGCGCTCAGGATGCCGATCAGGTCGCGGCTGACCGCCTTCTGGAGGTCGCCGGCGCCGCTGACGATGTCCACTTCGCCGTCCACCACCACCTGGAAACGCGTGGGCATCACGTTCGGCGCCTGCAGCGCTTCGCCCTTGCCGTAGGTGCGCTCGGACATGTGCGCGGCCATGCGGCCGAGCGTGCGCGAATCCAGGCGCGGCAACGGCAGGCCCTTCAGGTAGAGGAGCCGCTCCACCTCGCTGATGACGACCGGCGCCGGGGTCATGCCGTCAGCCTCTCGACGCGCGGGTCGTCGAGCATCTGCAGCGAGCGTGCCGACACTTCCCGCAGCCGCGACGAGCGCGACGTCGCCAGCTGGTCGAGCCGCGGACGGAACTGCTGCAGGCCCAGCTCGCCGGCGTGGTATGCCGCCAGGCAGCGGATGTGCAGGTCGTTGGCGTCGATCATCTCGCCCAGCAGCGTTTCGCAGTCGGTCGGCACCGGCGGCAGCGAGGCCGGCGCGAACTTCAGGCGCTCGCCCGGCGACAGGTTCTCCATCAAGCCCGCCACCGGCCGCCGCAGGCGCGGGGGCAGGTACTCGCCCAGCAGTTCCAGCCCGGCGGCCACCACGGCCGGGTCGCCCTTGCCGATGCCGGTGTGGATGCGGGCCAGGTCGGTCGGCGCGTAGAACATGCCGAGGATGCGCAGCAGCCATTCGCGCGCGCGCGACTCGTGGTCCGCCAGGTAGTCGAACAACATCTCGCCCACCGGCGTGCGGACACCCGAGCCGGGCACCGGCAACGTCCCCAGCGCCAGGCGCCAGCGGTAGCTGAGGTAGACCTGGTGCACCATGCGTTCGCAGGCGGCCAGCACCTCGGCCTCGGGCTTCGGCAGGTGCGGGTTCTCCGCGCGCAGCGTGCCCAGTCCGCGCACCACCTTGAACACGATCTCCGAGTCGAACCCCTGGCCCAGGTGCCGCAGCAGGACGGCGTGCGCCGCGGCCGGCTCGAACCGGCTGATGGTCTGCGGCAGGTGCTGGCGGATCTCGAACGGCTGGTCGGGGTCCACCATGGCGCGCTCGAGCTGCGGCAGCGCCTCGGGTCCGATGGCGACCAGCGCCCGGCGCGCCGCATTGCGCAGCCGGAACTCGCTCAGCATCGTCAGCAGCACCGGGATCTGGCAGCGGTCCGGGTGCCGCGTCATGGCCTTGGCTGCGGCCAGTGCCACCGCCTGGTCGGAGGTGGCGCCCAGCTTCGCCAGCCACGCGCTGAAGCCGCCCCGATGAGCGAGGCGGATGGCGCGCGCTGCGGCCAGCCGCACCGCCACCTGCCCGGCCTCGGGCATCTGTTCCACGCGCGCCTGCGCGTCGGCCGCCGGCAGCCGGCCCGCGGCGACCAGGCCCACCAGCGCCGCCGCCTTCACCGCCGGGTCGGGGTCCGTGAACGCCGGCGTCGACAACGCTTCGCCGGCCCTGGCGGCCACCAGCGCCTGCACCGCGCCCAGGCGCACCGCAGCGTCCTCGTGCGGCAGCAGCGGCGTCAGGTGGGACGCCATCCCGGCTCGCGGCGCCAGGGCCAGGGCCGTCAGCGCCTTCAGCTTCACCGGCGTCGCCGGATGGTCCACCAGCGCCGTCGGCACGCTGGCCGCCCTGCGGGACTCGAGGATGACCTCCAGCGCGCCCAGCACCTCGTCCACCTCGCGGCTGTCCAGTCGGGCCACCAGCGTGTGCAGCGCCGCGTCGTCCAGTTCGTGGGTCTCGACGCGATGCCGGCTGTCCGGCTGGTCGAGCACGCGGCGGATCACGTTCAGGTAGTGCGCGCGCAGGTCCACCGCCAGCACGACCCAGGCCAGCGCCAGCATCGCCACCAGCACCGCCAGGTGCGTGTGGCCCAGGCCCAGGGTGGTGAACAGGACCAGCACCAGCGAAGCGGCCGCCTGCCCGCCGCGCTGCCCGATCACGTCGGCCACGGCCTTGAAGCGGTCGCGCAGGTCCACCGGCAGCGGCACGTACAGCAGCTCGTTGGCCGTGCGGTTCAGCGAGTGGCGCAACGCGCCGTCGGCGCTGCGGCCCGCCAGCACCGCCAGGAAGCCGCCGCCCGCCAGGAACCAGCCGCAGCTGAGCGCCAGCAGCGCCGGCAGCGTGATGCCGGCCCCGACCACGCCGGCCACCTGGACCAGCCGGCCCACCAGCGCCAGCTGCACCAGCAGCGACACCAGGTTCAGCGCCAGGTAGAACGTGGAGAAGAAGCGCGGCAGTTCCTGTGCCGGAATCGCCTCGGCCACGCGGCTCTTGAACAGGTAGTCCATCACCGTCGCGGTGGCCGCCGTCACCGTGATCACCAGCAGGATGCGCAGCACGTACGGGCGCGCGCCGATGACACGAAGGTCGCTGCCCAGGCCGGCTGCGGCATTCGAGACGAGTGACGGCTGGCCCGGCTCCATGCGCGCGGCGAACCAGCGCGGCACGCCGGCCACCCCCAACAGGATCATGACGGCGGCGATCAGCAGCGCGGCAGTCGGCAGCGACTGCACCATCAGCCGCGAGAGTGCGGTGCCCGCGATGGCGCCCAGGATGCCGCCCGAGCCGATCACCACGAAGAGCCGCTTGGCCTGCGCGATGGTGAACAGGCGGGCCATGTACGTCCAGAAGGCGGTGATCACGACGGTCGCGAAGACGGCCGGCCAGGCGTACAGCGCGTAGAGCGCCCAGACGGTCGATCCTGCGGCCGATCCGGCGACCGACCCGCGCGTCAGGAACCAAAGCCCCAGCGTCATCACCGCGAACCAGGCCAGCATCACGGCCAGCGAGTTGCGCCACTCGAACCGCAGCAGCTGGCGCTGCCGCAGCTTGACCACGGCCAGCGACAGCACGGCGATGCCCATGTAGATGACCGGGAGCTTGGTGGCCGGCAGCGTCGCCAGGAACATGGCATCGCGCGCGATCTCCATCAGGGAATGCGCGGCCATGATGCCGAACAGGGTGATGAAACCGCCCGCGCAGTTTCGGTACTCGTCGGGTCGGACATCGAAGAGGCGCTTGATCATCGCTGGGATTCCGAACCCCCGGGTCCGTCGGTCGGAAGTGCGCTGGGCGGTTGACGGCCGAATGGCAGCATGCGACAGTCAATCTACCATGCACTTCCCTGTCGGCCACGGGAAAATCATGACCAGTGCCCGGGCTGTCGTCGCGGTCTCGGCCTTCATCGTCGCGCTTGCCGGCGCCGCTCCCGTCCGCTGCCAGCCTTCCTCCCGCGCAGCCGCAGCCGACAGCCTCGGCCCCTGGGCCTGGGGTTCGCGGCCCGTCGCCGCCGATTCGAACACCGCCGTCTTCCTGCATCGCGCGCGCCCGGCCTGGGAGACCGCCGTGATGGTGCCGTACTGGGTCGTCGGCCTGCCGTTCCGGCTGGCGTTCGTGGCCGGCGACCAGGCGGTCACCGCCCTGGACGGGCTGAACCTGTTCGAGTTCAAGGCGGAGTATCCCGGCCTGCCCGGTCCGTTCGGCTCGTTCATCGTGCCGGCGCTGTCTGGTGGTGAACTGGAGGGCACGGCGCTGGGCTTCGAGCTGGTGCGCCCGCGCTTCCTGCACCCGCGCGGCCTGTTCAACCTGCAGGCCAGCCGCTCGACACGCCATGCCGACGACGTGACCGGCGGCGCCTTCATGCCGCTGGGGTCCACCTGGCTGCTGCAGGTCGGCTTCGGCAGCGAGGAGGTCAACCTCTGGCGCTACTACGGGCTGGGCGGGGACAGTCGCGACCAGGACCTGTCCTACTTCTGGCGCCAGACGCAGTGGCTGGGCCTGGCGCTCGAGCGTCCGGTGGCGCCCGAGTTGGACTTCGAGGTGCAGGCGTATTTCTCGCGCCTGGTGAACCGCGAGTCGGAGTACAACACCGACCGCGCCCTGGATCTGGTGCACGGCGCCGCGCTGCCGCCCGGTTTTCGCGGCGAATCCAACGGCCTGTCGCTGCGCCTGTCCCTCAACTGGGACGACACCGAGCAGACCGGCCGCCCCGCCGCCGGTGCCTACCGCAGCCTGGCCGTCACGCTGTTCGAGCCCACCGACGGCGCCGACGCCCGCCACCTGGTGCTGCACGTGGCATCGGAGGACTTCTTCCGGCTCTGGCACACCGACCGTTCGCTGGCGGTGCGCGGCTTCTTCAACCGCGTGGTGCCGCTGGAGGATGCCGAGGTGCCGTTCACGCGCCTGGTCAGCACGCAGCGGCCCGACTACATGCGCGGGTTTCCACCCAACCGCTTCCTGGCCCGCAGCACGCTCGGCGGCAGCCTCGAGTACCGCTGGCCCGTCTGGCGCCCGCGCGGCCGCGACGACTACGGCGTGGACGCCTACCTCTTCCTCGATGCGGGCCAGGCCTTCGAGAGCACGGCCGAGCTGGGCTGGGACGAGCTGCGCACGGCCATCGGCTTCGGCCTGCGCTACATCGACGGCAACCGCAAGCTGGGCGCGCGCGCCGAGGTGGCCGTCAGCAACGAGGAAGTGCTGCTCCGCTTCCGCCTGGGCCAGACGTTCCAGCACGACCGGAAGGGCCTGATGTATGGCCGGAACCCGACGAAGGTCTACTGAGCGCGGGACCAGGAGCCGGCGCGCCGCGGCGCTGGCGCTGGCGGCCGCGCTGGCGTTCGGCGTCCCCGTGACCGCGGGCGCGGGCACGGCGCCGTTGCGCGACGGACCGGTCGTCTGGTTCGCCGACGACGCGCGCCCGGTCCCGGCGCCGGCGCCCGCCGAGCGCGGCCTGGTGCCCTACGCCGTGGAGGCCTTCCTGGGCCGGCCGTTCTCGCGCTTCTGGAACCCGGTGCGCCTGGTGCGCAGCCTGGATGGCAACGGCCCCGCGCACGAGTCGTTGGACGTCAACGCGCTGGACGAGGTCGTCGACTCGGCCTGGTTCACCAACCGCATCGGCCTGCGCCCGCTGTCGGCGGCGGAGCTGGCCGAGGGCGCCGCGCACGGCACTGCGCTGGCATCGGGTCCCGATCTCTCGCGCGGCCTGGTCGTGCTGAAGGCCAAGTCGGCCGGCGTCACGCCGGGCTTCACCGTGCGCGATGGCCGCGGCGACGTCTGGCTGCTGAAGTTCGACCCGCCCTCGCACCCGGGCATGACCATCCGCGCCGGCGTGGTCTCGAACCTGCTGTTCCATGCGCTGGGCTACAACACGCCGGTCGACCGCGTGGTCACGTTCACGCGCGACGACCTGGTGCTGGACGGCTCCATCACCATCAACCTGGAGCGCGGGCGTGCGCTGCAGGTCAACGCGGCGAATCTCGACTCCATCCTGGCGGCCACGAACTCGCGCTTCGACGGCCGCTACCACGCGCTGGCAAGCCGCTACCTGGACGGGCGCATCCTCGGCTCGTTCGACGACCAGGGCCGGCGCGAGGACGACCCCAACGACCTGCTTCCGCACGAGGACCGCCGTGAGCTGCGCGCCCTGCGCGTGTTCGGCGCCTGGCTGAACCACTTCGACCTGAAGCGGCAGAACACGCTGGATGTCTACGTGGGCGCGCCCGGCGAAGGCCATGTGCGCCACTACCTGATCGACTTCGCCTCGACCCTGGGCACCTTCGGCGACCGCGTCGTGCCGCGGTTCGGCTACGAGTACGGCATCGACCTGTTCCCGATCCTGGGCCGCCTGGGAACCCTGGGCCTGGTCGAGGACGACTGGGCTCGCCTGTGCCCGCCGCCGGACCTGCCCGAGGTGGGCATCTTCGGCGCCGAGGTCTTCGACCCCGCCGGCTGGAAGCCCGACCTGCCGCACAGCGCCATGGCCAACCTCACGCGGCGCGACGGCTACTGGGCGGCCAAGGTGCTGTCGGCGTTCACGGCCGACGACCTGCGCGTGGTGCTGCGCCAGGGCCTGTACCAGGACCCGCGCGCCGAGGACTACCTGTTGCAGGCGCTGCGGGCGCGGCAGGCGGCCATCGTCGGGCACTGGTTCGAGCGGGTGCCGCCGCTGGACTTCTTCGTGGCCGACGCGCGCGGTGTCGCCTTCACCGACCTGGCGACCAGCCGCGGCTTCGCGCCCGCCGGCGGCACCGGCTATCGTTACCGGCTGGCCGCCGTCGATGCGGAGCGCCACGGCACGCGCGGTCCCTGGGTGACGGCCGCCGCCTGCCGCATCGAGCTGGCGGGCGCCGACGGGCAGACGCTGCCCGGCGTGCCGCGTCCTGACGCGGAACACCCGTTCCTGGTGCTCGAAGTGCAGCTGGACCGCGGCCGGGGCTGGTCCGCCTCGACGATCGCGTACCTGGCGCCGGCTTCGGGCCGCATCGTGGCCGTCGATCGCTGAAGGAGCCCCCGTCTTGGCTGACCTGTCCGCCTGCGCCCCGCCCCGCTGCGGCCCGCTCACGCGCATCCTGCGGCTGTTCGCGCGCGTGGAGCCGGGCGAGGCCGGCAGCGTGCTGCTGCTGGCGCTCAACATCTTCCTGCTGATGACCGCCTACTACCTGATCAAGCCCGTGCGCGAGGCGCTGATCCTGGGCCATTGGGGCGCCGAGGCGAAGACCGCCGCCTCGGCCGGCCAGGCGCTGCTGCTGGTGGCCGTGGTGCCCCTGTACAGCCGCCTGGCCGACCGCCTGCCCAGCCGGCGCCTGATCAATGCGGTGCTGGTGTTCTTCGCGGGCTGCCTGGTGGCGTTCTACGGCGCGGCGCGCGCGGGGCTGCCGGTGGGCATCGGGTTCTACCTGTGGGTGGGCGTGTTCAACCTGATGGTCGTGGCGCAATTCTGGTCGTTCGCCAACGACATCTACCTGCCCGAGCAGGGCAAGCGCCTGTTCGCGATCGTGGGCTTTGGCATGTCGGCCGGCGCGGTGTCCGGCAGCGTCATCGCCGGGCGGCTCATCGGGCCGCTGGGGCTGCACCAGCTCCTGCTCGTCGCGGCCGCGCTGCTGGTGGCCAGCGTGGGGCTGACGCGCGCGGCCGACGTGCTGCACGGGCGGCGCCAGACGGGCGCCGGCCCCGCCACGGCCGCGGCCCGTCGCGCCGCCGACGCGCCCATGTCCGGTCCCGGCGGCTTCACGCTGGTGCGCCGCAACCGCTACCTGCTGCTGATCGGCTTCATGCTGGTGCTGGCCAACCTGGTCAACACCACCGGCGAGTACATCCTGGGCGCGCGCGTGCGCGAGGCGCAGGATCGGCTGCACCCGGCCGTCGAACGCACCGCCGACATGGACGACGCGGCGCACGCCGCCGCCGTGGCCGCGCGCGAGGCGGCGGTGGGCAAGGGCATCGGCCGCTTCTACGCCGATTTCTTCTCGGTGGTGAACCTGGCCGGGCTGCTGGCGCAGCTGTTCCTGGTCTCGCGGCTGGTGGCGTGGCTCGGCGTGCGGCGGGCCATGCTCGGGCTGCCGCTCATCGCCATGGGAGGCTATTTGATGACGGCGCTGCTGCCTGTGCTGGCCGTGGCGCGCTGGGGCAAGGTGGCCGAGAACGCCACCGACTACTCGCTGCAGAACACGGTGCGCCAGATCCTCTTCCTGCCCACCACGCGCGAGGAGAAGTACAAGGCCAAGCAGGCCATCGACACCTTCTTCGTGCGCATGGGCGATGTCGCGGCCGCGGGGCTGGTCATCGGCGGCAGCCGGCTGGCGGGGTTGGACACCGTCGGCTTCGCGTGGGTGAACGTGGGGCTGGCGGTGGTGTGGGTGGCGCTGGCGGTGGCGATCGGGAGGCGGTTCGCGGGGATGGAGCGCGGGTGAGCCGGCTCCGCCCGGGCCCCGCCTTGTCCGCTGGCCCGATTCTGGTTAGCCTGCCCGCATGAAACGCACCGCCCTCGACATCCTCAACACCACCTACGGTTACCCCGCCTTCCGCGGCCACCAGGCCGCGGTCATCGACCACATGGTCGGAGGCGGCGACGCCCTGCTGCTCATGCCCACCGGCGGCGGCAAGTCGCTCTGCTACCAGGTCCCCGCGCTGCTGCGCGAGGGCACGGGCGTCATCGTCTCGCCGCTCATCGCGCTGATGCAGGACCAGGTGGGCGCCGTGCGCCAGCTGGGGTTGCGGGCGGCGTTCCTCAACTCGACGCTCGATCCGCAGGAGGCCGCGCTCGTCGAGCGCGACCTGCTGCGCGGCGGGCTGGACCTGCTCTACGTGGCGCCCGAGCGCCTGCTGCAGCCGCGCACGCTCGAATTGCTTGACCGGTCAACCATCGCCCTTTTCGCCATCGACGAGGCCCACTGCGTCT
>JAYRFB010000279.1:0-12764 GCA_041908585.1 Candidatus Krumholzibacteriia bacterium | reverse complement strand
GGTGGCGTTCCTGGTCGCCGGCACCGCCGAGGCGGCGAAGGCCCGCGCCCGCGCCGCGCTGCTGGCGGGCGAGCACGAGCCCCACACCGACGACCTGCACGAGATCGACGACATCCTGCAGGTGACCGGCGGCGCCGGGCTGCACGTGCACCTGGCGCCGGTGGTCGGCGCTGCACCGCCGCTGCCGGCGCCGGTCAACGGCTGGCACCCGCTGCCGGAGGACGTGATCGCGGGGTATGCGCTCAAGTCGGGGCGCATCTAGCGCCGTGCCGCCTCGATCGCGGCGATGTCGATCTTGCCCATCCCCATCATCGCGGCGAACGCGCGCCCGGCCGCGGCGCGGTCCGGATCGGTGATCGCCTCGGTCAGGGCGATCGGCGTGATCTGCCAGGACAGACCCCACTTGTCGCGGCACCAGCCGCAGGCGCTCTCCTGGCCGCCGTTGCCGACGATCGCGTTCCAGTAGCGGTCGGTCTCCTCCTGGTCGACGGTCGCGACCTGGAACGAGAACGCCTCGCTGTGGCGGAACGCCGGGCCGCCATTGAGCCCGAGGCAGGGAATGCCCAGCACGGTGAACTCGACAGTCAGCACGTCCCCCGCCTTGCCTGACGGGTAGTCGCCCGGCGCACGGTGCACCGCCTTCACGGCGGAATCGGGGAAGGTCGCGGCGTAGAACCGCGCCGCCTCCTCGGCGTCGCGGTCGAACCACAGGCAGATCGTGTTGCGCGCCGGCTTTGTCATGTCGCTGCTCCATCCCGGGGTTCTGCGCAGGGAGCGGTTGCGCCGGCGCAAGCGTTGCGAAGCCGTGAGAGTTGCGCCGGCGCAAGCGTCGGCGCGCGACGCATCCCCTACTTGCCCCCCACCAAGCGCGGCGTCAACCGCCACGTGCCCGCCGCCCAGTCCCCCGAGACGACGCCGGAGACGGCCCTGCCGTCCTCGAACGATAGCCGCGTCAGGCGATACCCGCCCGTCTGGTAGCCCAGCCCGTCGCCCGCGTCCTCGTACAACGCGCCGACGGCCCGTCCGGCGGCGTCGGGATTGACCAGCAATTCGATCTCGTCGAGCGGCTTCTGGTCGGACCACTGCACCAGCGGCCCCAGCGGCAGCGCCGCCCCTTCGCGCAGGAACAGGCGCGGCAGGTCGGGGTCGGCCTGGTCGCCGTCGACCAGCGAGATCTCCTGCCAAGCGCCGCGCGGGAACGCCGGCGGCGGCGCCGCCGGATCGCGCGGGCCGGGCTTCACGTTCGCCACGACCAGCAGGTCGTCCCCCAGCAGGAAGGCGTCGTCGACGTCGCGCAGCGCGGGGTCGGCCGGGTCGGCGAAGAACAGCGGGCGCGCGATGGGCAGGCCGGTTTCGGCGGCTTCGCGCGCCAGCGTGTAGAGGTACGGCAGCAGGCGGTAGCGGCGCTGCAGCGCCAGGCGGCAGGTCGCCTCGACGTCCTTGCCGAACGACCACGGCTCCTTGTCGATGTTTCCCTTGCCGGTGTGCCCGCGCGCGAACGGCAGCAGCGCGCCGAAGCCCATCCAGCGCGCGAACAGCGGGCCGTCGCCGGCGCCGACGAAGCCCCCGATGTCCGGTCCGCTCAGCGGCTGGCCCGACAGGCCCAGGTTCAGCACCATCGCCAGCGACATGTCGAGGTGGTCCCAGCTCGCGGTGTTGTCGCCGGTCCAGGTCGCGGCCCAGCGCTGGCCGCCCAGGTGCGAGGCGCGTGTCAGCACGAACGGGCGCTGAGCGGGGCGCGCGGCGGCCACGCCCTCCCAGGTCGCGCGCGACATCAGCATGCCGTAGACGTTGTGGAAGCGCGCGTGCGTGCCGGTGCCGCCCAGGTCGGGGTCGGCGCGGTGGATGTTGGTCACCGGCATCGTGTGGCCGTCGACGTTGAAGACCGCGGGCTCGTTCATGTCGTTCCAGATGCCGTCGATGCCGAGCGACAGGAACTGCCCATACAGCCCGCCCCACCAGGCGCGCACGCGGTCGATGGTGAAGTCCGGGAACACGCAGTTGCCGGGCCAGACCGAGCCCTCGTACGGCTTGCCGCCGGGCCCCTGAACCCAGGCGTCCAGCACATCGCCGGTGTCGTGCACGTGGTAGCCCGTCTCGCGCTTGATGCCCGGGTCGATGATCGCCACCGTGCGGAAGCCCTGCGCCTGCAGTTCGCCGTCCAGGCCGCGCAGGTCGGGGAACGCGTTCGCATCCACGGTGAAGCAGCGGAAGCCGTCCATGTAGTCGATGTCCAGCCAGATGACGTCGCAGGGAATGGCGCGCTTGCGGAAGCCGTCGGCGATCTCGCGCACGCGGTCGTCGGGCGTGTAGGAATAGCGACACTGGTGGTAGCCCAGGGCCCAGCGCGGGGGCAGGCTCATGGTGCCGGTCAACGCCGCCAGCGCGCGCACAACGTGCTGCGGCGTGGGTCCCTCGACGACGATCACGGCGAACGCGGGGCCCGCCGCCTCGAAGCGGATGCCCTGGTTCAGGTCGATCAGGCAGCGCTCTGGCGTGTCGGCAAGCACACCGTACGCGGTGCCATCGCGCCGCACGGCCAGCACCCACGGATGCGACTGGTAGAGGCTGAGCTCGCCGCGCTGCCAGCCGTAGGCGTCGGTGTTCCAGGCCACGGTGCGCGTGCGGTTGCGCCGCAGGCCGCCGGCCACCTCGCCGGTGCCGTAGAGGTCGGTGCCGTCCGCGATCGGCAGGAACACGGCGGGGCGGCCCTGCACCTGGGAGAAGACGGGTGACCGCGCAGGGTCGTCGGCCCAGCCCGGCGGCGGCGGGCCGTCCGGGCGCAGCGGCACCTGCAGGCAGAGCGAGGGCGGCGCCGCCTCGCGCGCCGCTTCGGAGGCATGGAAGACCGCCGCGGTGGTGCCGGGGACGGGCGCGGGCAGGGACTGGCCGACGGGATGGGCGTCGGCGGAATCGCCGAGGAGCAGCAAACCCAGGCACACCAAGCCGGCGGCAAGGGCGGGCGCCAGGTCGGACCGGGCGGGGACATGTGGGATCACCGGGCGTCCTTTCGAAGACGGCGCGGAAAGTGGCGTTCCGGGAGCGCCGGGTCGGCGCATCATTCGAGGCGGCGCGGCTTACTTCCGGCGGGTTACCGAATGGCCGGCCTCGCAAGCGAAGACCTTGGTCTCGAACTCGCCGAAGCCGTTCGTCTGGCCGGTCCACGTCAACTGGCGGCCGCAGGACGGGCAGGGATCGCTCACGACTGCCTGCTCGACATGCCGCTCCGAGTGGACGGCGACCCACTCCTCATGGCCTTCGTCACAGCGGTACAGTTCGTATCGCTGGGCCCACTCCGACTTCGTCTGGCCCGTGGGCCGCGACTCCCGCTTGCAACCTGGACACGCGTGCACTCCCGCCGCCTGGTCCTTCGTCGCTGCCACCTCGCGGGCCCACCGCGGCGTACAGCCGGCGACAAGGAAAAGGATCGCCCCAAACATCGCGACCCGGCCGGCAAACGTGACCGGGGATTCACGGCAACTCATGGCATCCAGCCTCGCTTGGAGGAAAGCGGTACGGCACCTGCGAGCAGACTGCCACCGGCGCCGCCCGGCGTCCAGCGGATTGCCCCCCAAGCAACCGGCCGGGGGTCCGCAGTCCCCCGGCCGTCGCCGGCCGCCCGCGGGCGGCCCCACCCTGGAGCGGGCGGCTACTTCAACAGGATCGCCGGCCGGGTGTCCACGCCGTTCGCGCTCTGCACGCGGAAGAAGTAGTTGCCGCTGGCGGCGCTGTTGCCCGACTGGTCGGTGCCGTCCCAGCGCAGCGTGTGCCGGCCGGCCTCGTAGGTGTCGTTCAGCAGCACGCGCACCAGGCGGCCACCCACCGTGAAGACCTCCACGCGCACTCGGCCCGGTTCCGCCAACGAGAAGGCGATGTTCGTGTTCGGGTTGAACGGGTTCGGGTACACCGACTCGATGGTCGCACCCGCCACCGGCACGTCGCGCACGCCGCTGATCCAGCCCTGGAAGATCGGCAGCACCCACTCGGGGTGGTCGATGAAGGGGTTGCGGTTGCCCTGGTAGGTGTAGACCACGTCGTTGCGGTTGCGCTCGCGGTCGCTGACGGGATCCTGAGCGTGCCACTGCAGCAGTGTCGTCAGGATGCCCATGTAGGCGACGTCCATGTTCACGCCGGTGTTCGAGCCGACGATCAGGTTGATGTCGTCGGTGAGGATCAGGTCGGGCTCGGAGCCCTCACCCTCGTAGCGGACGTCGAAGTAGAGCAGCGCGCGCGCGACATCGCCCCGCCGTCCCGTCCAGGTCTCCCAGCGGCCCTCCGGCGTGGCGCTCATGCGGTAGTTGACGCCCACCTCGCCGTTGTAGTTGGCCGTCGCGTAGGACTGGGTGATCGTCGTGCAGGTGTCGTAGACGTTGTTGCTGCGCGAGCTGTTGTAGCTGCTGTTGCTCAGGAACAGCATGTGGCAGTCGCTGTACGGCAGCACCGAGGAGCCGTCGTCCGGGAAGCCGAAGCTCTTGGGCCAGGTGTGCTCGCGGTCGTACTCGCTGTTGCCGGCGCCGTACTTGATGTACGACGTGTTCTTGTAGACGTCGATGATGCGCCCGCTGTTCAGGGGGTCCTCGTCGGCCAGCTCCAGCACGTTCCAGGTGTCGGTCGACGCCGCGGTGTACGGGACCTTCACGTGGCCGGCCTTGATCACCGCGTGCACGGTGGCGCGCAGCGTGGCCGAGGAGGTGGCATCGACGGTGGAATAGTAGCCCGCGGGGGCATCGGCACGGGCGACGGTCGCGGCAGCCAGCAGGCCGGCCGCCAGGCCGGCGGCGGCAAGCGAGAGGACCGGGCCACGGGCCCGGGCGAACACCGAATCCTTCATGTGGCGCACCTGCTCCAGGCTGGTCCCGGTTGCCGGGACCCGTTGCTTCCCCCATCCGGCGATCGATTCTGCATAATCATAACATAAATTGACCGTGAAGACAACCGAATTGGCCCTTCACCTAGATCCGCCACGCCCAGCCCCGGCGGTAGAGGATCCAGGCCACGACGGCCCACAGGACCACCTGCGCCGTGCCGAACAGCACCGAGCCCCACTCGGGCCCGGCCCAGGGCACGAACAGGTGGCGGTAGCCCAGGGTCCGCAGCGTGGTCGGCGCGCCGCCGTCCAGGCTCCAGCGCGAGTAGACCAGCACCCGGGCCAGCATCCCCGAGCCGAAGAACATCAGCAGCGGGTTGTAGCCGAACGCCTCCAGCGGGCGCAGCGGGGACCGCCAGCCGCGCACGTCCACCAGCCAGGCGCAGGTCGCCAGCGCGGCAGCGGCCAGCCCGCCGCTGAGCAGCACATAGGTCGAGGTCCACAGCGACTTGTTGACCGGCTCCAGCGGCGCCAGCGCCAGGCCGGCCGCCGCCAGCAGCAGCCCGCCGCCGGCCAGCCGCGCCAGCCGCCGCCACGAGAGCGGGGCGCGACCCAGCCACTTCACGGTGGCGAAGCCCAGCAGCACGGTGACCGCGGCGTTGAGCGTCGGCACCAGGCCCTCCGGATCGCTGCCGCCGGTGGTGCCGACGCTCAGCATGCGCGCCGGCCCGATCAGCTGCAGGTCGACCCAGCGCGCCAGGTTGTCGGCCGCCGCGAAGCTGCCCCGGCCCCAGCCGTCGACCAGCGGCAGGCGCATCAAGGCCTCGTACAACAGCAGCAGCGAGACGCCGGCCGCCAGGCGCCGCCTCGCGTCCGGCCAGGCGATGAGGATGCCCGCCGCCAGCAGCCACGCGGCGCCGATGCGCTGCAGCACGCCGGGCAGGCGCACCTCCGCCAGGGCGGCGGTCACCGCGCCGGGCGTGAACGCGCGCGCTGCGGTCGGGTCCAGCGGCAACCCCAGCGGGAAGGCGTTCAGCACAAGGCCGATCAGGATGATGACAAGGCCGCGGCGCACGGCCTGCCGCGCGAGGACGCCCGGCGGCTCGCCGGCCTGGCGGCGACACTCCAGGCTGAGGGCCATGGCGCCGCCCATCGCGAACAGGAAGAACGGGAACACCAGGTCCGTCAGCGTGCAGCCGTGCCAGGCGGCATGGCGCAACTGGCCGGTCAGGCTCCATTCCCACGAGCCGGGATTGTTGACCTGGATCATGAGCGCGACGGTGGCGCCGCGCAGGACATCCAGGGAGACCAGTCGCTGCCGCATCCCGACATGGTGCACCCGGCGTGCGGGCCACCGCCACTGCAATCTCGGGGCGGCCCGCCCCGCTCAGGCGGAACGACCTGCTCAGCGACGTGCCCGGTCCGACGCCCGGGCGCCCCGGCGCGCCATGGTGCCGTGGAGCACGTCGTCGACCGGCTGCGCCGGGTCCATCGTCGCCGCCGGTGCCACGGCGCCGCGCGGCTGCCGGCTGCCGGCGCCCTGCCGTTCGCGCAAGGCGACGTAGCCGGCCACGTCCTGCTCGAGGCGGTCGCGCAGGGACGCCGCGCGCCCGGCCTCGCCGCGCTGCTCGTGCAGGGCGATGGCCAGCACCGCGTACTCGGAGCGCGAACCGTCCAGCCGCCCGGCCGCCTGCGCCAGGTGCAGCGGGATCACGGTCAGGCCTTCGGCCTGGAGGATCGTCGCGGCATCGCCCAGCTGGCGGGCGGCGCGGTCCGGACTGCCACCCACGGCCAGGCCCAGGCAGGACAGGCCCAGGGCGACGGCCAGCCAGTCGCCGCGACCGCGGGCCAGCGCCGGCGCCGGCGCGACACGGCGCGCGCCCTCGAGGGCCTGCACCAGCCAGGCCAGCACGCCCAGCGCCACGGCGGCGGCGGACAGGACGATCGTATGCTCGAGCAGGTCCGTGGCCGCGCGGTCGGGGATCGTCGTGGCCAGGTGACGCCACATGTCCGCGCCCGCGCGCAGGGTCAGCGCGCCCAGCGCCGCCGGCCACAGGGCCCACAGCCACAGCGCCCCGTGCCAGCGGCCGCTGCCGACCAGCAGCCCGCAGCCGGGCGCCAGCAGGCCGATCGCGCCGACGCCGGCGCGCGACCGCAGCAGTCGCGGCAGGCGGTGCGGCGGGGGCAACAGGGCGCCGGCATGCAGCACCGCCCGCGCCCAGGCGCTGAAGCCGCCGGCTGTGGCCAGCGCGGCCAGCGATCCCCAGGCCAGCGGCGCGGAGAGGCCGGTCCAGGCGACCAGGCGCGCATACGGGACCTGCACGAGGAAGGCGCCGGCCACCGTGGCGGCCAGGCCCAGCGCCAGCCAGCCGCGATGCCGCCGCCCCGCGGGCGTCAGCAGCAGCGCGGCCGGGCCGCACAGCCAGGTCAGCGCCAGCAGCAGGGCATAGTGCATGCGTCCGGCACCGGCCGCGGGCGTCGCGATGGTGCCGGCGCGGCGCGATGTCGTGTAGGGCGGCCGGGCGGTCAGCGGCGTCACGGGCGTGGCGGCGGGTTTCGCGTTGTTGCCGCCCAGGTCCAGGACGTCCCCGGCCACGACCACCTTGAGCTTCTCGTCGTTCCTCATGCGCACTCGACCGTCCTGTGCGGCGCCGGCGGCGTTGCCGGCACCAGGCCGGAAGTGCAAGCGCCATTCCCAGGCCCGGCGGCGCCGTGTATGCTGGACGGCGGACCAGCGACCCCATCCGGCGAGGAGCTCCCGATGCGGCAGTTCGACGCGAGAGACGATAGCGCGGCGCCCGGCCGCGGGCGAACGTGCGGCCGGCAACGCTTCGGCTTTCGGTCGGCGAAGCGTGCGGTCATCGCCGCCGCGCTGGCCGCGGCGCTGGCGATGTCCGGCTGCGGCGAGCGCATCGAGGCGCCGGCGCCGGTCGTCGTGCCCCTCTTCGAGAACGTGACCGTGCACTTCACGCCTGCCGACAGCGCGCGCTACGACTCGCCGTTCGCCTCGGCCCGCGACAACGGCCGCGTGATGACGACCTACCGCGAGCTGGCGCCGCCGCGTGGCCGCGGGCAGGTGACGCTGCGGCTCGCGCTCCGGCCGATCCGCCAGGACATCCGCAGCGTGGTCGATCGCTGGGATCGCGCCGGTTCCGTGCGCCTGCTCAAGCCGGGGATGGCGCCGGTGGAGCTGTGCCGCTTCATGACCTCGTACGGCGGCGCCACCGATCACGAGGTCGACGTCACGCGCGTGGCGCCGCTGCTGCAGGGCCACTGCACGTTCGAGGTCTTCATCGACACCTGGGTCTCCCCGGCCTGGGAGGTGGACGCCTCGCTGGTCTTCGCCGTGGCGGAGGGCGGCGGCATGGCGCCGCCGGCCTGGGCCCACGGCGCGCTGCTGCCGGAGGGCAACCTGACGGCAGCCGCGCCGGCGGCCGAGTCGACGATCACCGTGCCGGCCGGGCTGCGGCGGTTCGAGCTGGCCGCGATCTCCACCGGCCACTGCACCGACGGCCGCGACGCCGACGAGTTCATCACCAAGGACAACGTGATCGCCGTGGACGGTCGCGAGGTCCTGCGCTGGCGCCCCTGGCGCGACGACTGCGGCCGCTTGCGCGCCATCAACCCCTACTGCGCGCGCTGGTCGGACGGTTCCTGGAGCAGCGACTACGCCCGCAGCGGCTGGTGCCCCGGCGACGTCGCCGTGCCGCAGGTGGTCGACCTGACGCCGTGGCTGACGCCGGGCGTGCACACGATCTCCTGGCGCGTCGAGGACATCAGGCCCGCCGATGCCGAGGGCAACCACGGCTACTGGCGCGTGTCGGCGATGCTGGCGGGCTGGCGGTGAGCGGACCGGCTGCGAGCGCGCCGCGCGTGATCGTGCTGACCGGCGCCACGCGAGGGCTGGGCCGCGCGCTGGTCGACCGCTTCGTCGAGGCCGGCCACTCGGTGTGGGGATGCGGCCGCTCGACCTCGCACGTGGCGGATCTCACGCGCGCCTTCGGCTCCCCGCACGACTTCGCGGCCGTGGATGTGGCCGACGACGAGGCAGTCGCCGCCTGGGCCGCGCGCCTGCTGGCCGCAGGCCGCGCGCCCGACCTGGTGATCAACAACGCCGCGCTGATGAACGACCCCGCCCCGCTGTGGCGCGTGGGCGCGGCCGAGTTCGGGCGGTTGATGGACGTCAACGTCGACGGCACGGTCAACGTGATCCGCGCCTTCGTGCCGGCCATGATCGCGGCCGGTCGCGGCGTGGTCGTGAACCTCAGCTCGGGCTGGGGCCGGTCCACCTCGCCGGAGGTGGGGCCGTACTGCGCGAGCAAGTTCGCCATCGAGGGGCTGACCGCGGCGCTGGCCCGCGAGCTGCCCGCGCCGCTGGCGGCGATCGCGCTGAGCCCCGGCGTCATCGACACCGACATGCTGCGCCAGTGCTGGGCCGACGAGGCCGGGCAATACCAGGGGCCGCAGGCCTGGAGCCACGGCGCGGCGGCGCGGCTGCTGGCGCTGGGACGCCCCGAAAACGGCAAGTCGTTGTCGATAAGTTAGTTCTTGCCCGGGTGAATGAGTATCGGACGCCTTTCGGGCGGCGAACCCCGGGCCCCCGGAAACCCCGATTGATGGTTGGCGGGCGGGCAACCGCCGGGGTACCATGGGCGCACCCCTGTTCGAACGCGAACCCGCCCCGGTCGTCCCGCGACGGCCGGGCACAGGCCGCGGCCGGGAGGAACGCCATGAACCTGGACCGATCCCTTCGCACCCCGATCCTCGCCTGCCTGACCGGCGCGGCCTGCCTGCTGGCAGCCCTGCCGACGTGGGCCGAGCCGGGCGATGCCGTCTATAGCGTCACGTTCGACGTCAGCTGGAGCGCCACGACCCACCCGGATATGTTCCCGGCCAGCGCCCACTTCTCGGGCCTGGTCGGCGGCACCCACAACGCCGGAGTCCAGTTCTGGACGCCCGGTACCCTGGCCAGCCTGGGCATCAAGCGCATGGCCGAATGGGGCCAGCAGACCACGCTGGCCGGCGAGGTCCAGTCCGCGATCACGGCCGGCACCGCCGGCAGCGTGCTGCTGGGCCCGGCCATCGCCTCGTTGCCCGGCAATGCGACGATGCAGTTCACCGCCACACCCGCCCACCCGCTGGTCACGCTGGTGACCATGATCGCACCGAGCCCCGACTGGTTCGTGGGCGTGATGGGCCTGGACCTGCGGCCGGGCGGCCAGTGGGTCGACGAGCTGACGGTGACCCTGTTCCCCTGGGACGCGGGCACCGACAGCGGTCCCTCCTACGCCTCCGCCGACCAGCCGACGGTGCCGCCGGTGCCGCTGTTCGCCATCAACAGCGCGCCGTTCACGCCGGGCGAGCCGATCGGCACGTTCACCTTCAGGCTCGAATCGGTGGCCGCGGTGCCGCCGGCGCCGGTCCTGACCGCCAGCGCGTACCCCAACCCGTTCAATCCGCGGGTGACCATCGCCTGGCGGGCGCCTGCCGGCAGCAGCGTGCGCGTGACGGTGTTCGACGCCTTCGGGCGCCGCGTGCGCGAGCTCTACGATCAGGATGGTGCCCCCGAGCGCGGCACGGCCGAGTGGGACGGTCGCGACGAACTGGGCCGCGCGGTGGCAGCCGGATCGTACGTCTACGTCGTGGAGACGGACAAGGAGCGGACGGGCGGGCGACTCACGCTGGTGAAGTAGTCCGCGCCCCGCTCCGGATTCCCTTCAACCGGTCGCCAGGCCCAGGAAGCCCGGCGACCGGTCGCTTTGTCCCCCGGGCGGTTCCCCACGTTCCCGCGACGGCCCCGCCGGCGGGCGCCCCGCGGTTACCGCACCAGCGTCAGCCTGCGGACCCCTGCACCACCGGCCGCGCTCACGCGGCAGACGAACGTTCCCGACGCCAGGTCGCGGCCGCCGTCGTCGCGGCCGTCCCAGGCCACCGCAGTGCGGCCGGCCGGCAGCACGCCCTCGACCAGCGTGCGCACCCGTCGACCAGCCACGTCGAAGATCTCCACGCGCGCCGCGCCGGTGCCCGGCAGCTCGACGACGATCTCCGTCATCGGGTTGAACGGGTTGGGACGCGCGCCCAGGACGCGCGGCGACACGGCGGCCGCGAGCGGCTGGTCGTCGACGCCGCTCGCCTGGCGGGCGATCTCGGCCGCGAACCAGGCCTTGTTCTCCGCCGTGACCAGGATGTGCTCCTGGTTGGCGGCCGGGAAGTACACGGCGTCGAACGGCGACAGAGCCGCCGGGTCGGCCAGCAGCGACACGTTCGTGTACGGGGCCAGCCCGGACAGCGCCAGCGCGCTGACCGTGGGGATGAAGCAATGGTTCGGGAAGAGCGCGACGATGTCGCCATACGGCGCCGGCGTGGCGTCCATGTCCGCCAGCGAGGCACGCCATCCGCCCGGCGCGCTGTCCCAGGGCAGCGTACCGTTCACCGTGACGTTGAGCTCGTCGTTCGGCAGCGGCCAGATGCGGTCGATGAGCCCGCGCAGGATCTGTCGCGAGCCGCCGTCCGGCACAGCCCAGACGTTGCCGATGAGGTCGACCAGGAAGGAGTAGTACTCGTACGAGATGAGCTGGGTTCCCGGCGCGTAGCCCTGCCCCTGCGCCTGGCCGCTGCCGTTGGCGACGGCCACCTTGCGCAGGTCCTGCGGCCAGTCACCGACCGCAGCCAGGTCGGCCAGGAACGAGCCGCGCAGCGCAGCCGGCTGCCCGGTGCCGCCGCCGGAGGTCGTGTGGTGGTACAGCAGCATCTGCCGCGCGGCCGGCGTATCGAGGCGGCTCAGCAGGTGTCCCGCCTCGGTCGACTCGACCTGGAACAGCTGGAGCCAGTACTGCACGCCCAGGGGGATGTTCGCGCCCAGCTGCGGGCTGTCGAAGGAGATGAACGTGCGCGCGTTCGGGTCCTGGCCCTGCTGCTCCATCCAGGCCAGCGCGTAGCGCGTCAGGAGCCCGCCCATGCTGGCGCCGATGACCACCTTGTCGCGGCCGTCCGGCTGGGCCGCGCCGACCTGCCGCAGCAGCTCGACCAGGATCATGGCGTTGCGGCGGATGTCGTCGGTCGAGTCGTTGAAGTTCAGCACGACGGCGTCGAAACCGTCGGCGCGCAGGTCCTCGATCATGTTCTCCTGGTTGAGCAGCGCATACAGTTCGTCCCAATCCAGCAGGTTCTCCATGTCGAAGCCCTCGACGATGACCACGGGCTCGGTCACGGTCGCGTGGCCGGGAGCCAGGTAGACGTACGCCTGGCCGAACCCGTAGACGCCCTGGTACGGGACCGTGGCCGTGATCGGCCAGGTCGCCGTCGGCGACGGCGCCGCCAGGGCGGCGACCTCGAAGCTGAAGGCGGCCTCGCGGCGCGCGCCGTCGGCCGATTCCGCGCGCAGGCGCAGCGTGCGCGGTCCGGTGGCGTCGTAGGAGGCCTCGAGCGGCTCGTCGAACGCCGCCGGGCGCCAGCCGCGGCCGTCGGCCAGGTCGACCTGGCGCGCCGCGGGCCGCGGCCCGTCGGTCGCCAGCAGGTTCGAGGGGATCGTGAACGTCACCCGGGCGCCGCGGTAGGTGCGCGGCAGGAGCGTCGCCGCGGCGAAGGCGCGCCGTTCCAGGTAGGGTGACTCGCCGCCCTTGCCGGGCGACTCGACCAGGCGCCCGTCCTGCCACTCCACCAGGCCGCGTTCGAGCGCGTCGGGCCGCAGCTGCGCGTAGCCGAGGTCCAGCAGCGCGATCGGCACCACGCCCGCATCCTTGGCCAGGCGGGCACGGCGACGGGTGTCCCCGGGCGTCGGCCAGCCCTCCGGCGGCGTGACCGACGCCAGGCGCAACTCGTGCAGCATCTGGCGCCAGGCAGCCGTGCCGATCGCCGGGCCGGTGCCGCTGCCGTCCTGCAGCGCGAGTCCCGCCATCGGCAGCGTGCGGTCGATCAGGCGGCCGGTCGGTATCGCGGCGGGATCCAGCCCGTCGAG
>JAYRFB010000278.1:0-3121 GCA_041908585.1 Candidatus Krumholzibacteriia bacterium | reverse complement strand
GGGCCTCCGACGTGGCGATCGTCAAGGGCGAGCCGCGGACCATGCACATCAAGCCTGGCGACACCCAGGACGGGAGCGAGCGGACCGTGTTCAGCCTGGAACTGGCTCTGAAGCCGGTCGGCGCCGGGCAGGAGGGCTGATGATGAAGCTGCGGATGCGCGCAAGACCCACGCGGCGCGGGCTGGTCCTGGGCGGACTGGCCGCAGGCTGGTTCGTCGTGCTCGTGGTCGGCGCATTGCCAGCCTGGCAGCGCGCGCTGGTCCAGCACCGCGAGGTGCGCAATGTCGAGGACCAGATGGCCGAGCTGGATCGCTGGACGGTGGCCGGCCTTTGGCTCGAGCGCACGCTCCCGGAGCGACAGGCTGCGGTCATGCCGGCCTGGGAGCGGCTGTTCCCGGCCGAGCGGTCCTGCGAGCGGCTGTTCCTGGACCTGGCGCGCGTCGCCGACGAGAACGGCGTCGCGAACTTCGAGCTGCACGAGCTGCGCCCAGACGAGCTCGTGGGCGAGGAGACCGGGCTGCCTGCCGAGGAGTCGGCCGTGGCCCTCAGCGCCTACCGCGTGCGCGCGCGTTTCGATTCCGATTTCACCGGCGTGGCCGGCTTCCTCGGCGGGCTCGACCGCCTGGAGCGCGCCGTCGCCGTCCACGACCTGGAGATCACGCCCGTCAAGGGCTCGGTGCACGTCGACCTGGAGATGGATGTCTATGTCTCGCCGAAGTCGCGGTCTTAGCAGCCCGCCGGTGGTGGCCGGCGTGTTCGTGGTGCTGGCGGTCCTCATCGTCGTGAACGTGCGCACGTTCGCGCCGCACCTGGGGCGGTCGGCGCCGGCGGCCGGCGCGACCGACGTGCGCGTTCAGGCCCATCCGGCCCTGCCGATGGACCTGGACGAGGTCATGCGGCCGTCGCGGGCGAACGCGGACCTGGGTGCGCCGGTGACCGGGCCGCGTCCGCAGGTGGCGCGCGACCCGTTCAGCGCGGCCTCCCTGGTCCAGCAGCCGGTGCTGCCGTCCGCGGCGCCCGGCGCCGCGCGCACGCCGCCACGCAGTGCTCCCGCCGGCGAGCCCGTCTGCTCGGCGGTGATGCTCGGCGCGGGCCCGCCGACGGCGCTCATCGACGGCCGCCTCGTGCGCGTCGGCGACCAGGTGCGGCAGTTCGTGGTCGAGCGCATCGACGCGCGCGGCGTGTCGCTGGGCGGCGCGCGGCGGCTCTTCCTCCCGGTCGGGACCGGTTCGACCGGCGACGGCGCCCATTCCATCGTCACCGGGGCGGCGCCCGGGGCCCGGGCCGGCCGTGCCGGCCTGGTCGAGTACGCCGAAAGTGAAAGGAACTGAACATGGACAGGTGGATGCTTCGCGCGAACCGGCCCGCCCGCCCGCTTCCTGTGGCGGCCGTCCTGCTGGCGCTGCTGGCGGTGCTGATCCCGGTCGTGGAGGCCGGCGCGCAGCCGGTCGCCTCCGAGGACATGCCGGCGGCCGTGGCCGCGCCGGCCGCCCAGGGCTGGGAGAAGGGCCTGGCGCCCGTGACGATCGTCACCAACGGCTGGGCCGACGTGCGCGAGATCCTGCGCAGCCTGGCCGCCAACGCGGGCCTGGGCCTGCAGCTGGCGCCGGACGTCAAGGGCCAGGTCAACGTGCACCTGGAGAACGTCGCCGTGGAACGCGCGCTGGCCTCGCTGTGCGATCCCATCGACCTGGGCTGGGAGGTCGTGGACGGCGCGCTCGCCGTGCATCGCCGCGGCCTGGTCACGCGCTGGTTCACCTTCGACTATCCGGTCACGCAGCGCGAGGGACGCGGCGAGCTGCAGGTGTCCGCCACGCGCCAGGACGAGTCGGGCTCCTCGGGCGGCGGCGAGAACCAGAACCGCTCGCACGTCACCAGCACGGCCACGATGTCGATCTGGCCCGAGGTGATGAAGTCGCTGCAGACGGTGGTCTTCCCCGGCCAGGACGTGGCGGCGGCCGCCAGCGAGGAGCAGGGCCTCAGCCATGCCGATGCCGAGGGCCGCTGCCTGGTGGTCAACCCCATGGCCAGCCTGGTCCAGGTCACCGCCGAGTGGGACCGCGTGCAGCGGGTCGAGCGGCTGCTGGAGCGCCTGAAGTCGTCGCTGCAGCGCCAGGTCGCCGTCGAGGTGCGCATCATGGAGGTCACCCTCGACGAGAGCACGCAGACCGGCGTCAACTGGCAGACCTACCTGGACGGCGACGTGCAGTTCGAGCAGGACGCCATCGGCGACCCGACCTTCATGTCCGAGGGTTTCGTGCAGATGGTGGCCGACACGAAGCACCTGTTCGGCGTCGTGCAGGCCCTGTCCTCGACGGGCAACCTGCAGATGGTCAGCACGCCCCGCGTGACGACCCTGAACAACCAGAAGGCCATCGTGCGCATCGTGCGCGAGGATGTCTACTTCCTGGCGACCGTGCAGCCGGCCGTGGTCAGCAACGGCGTGGCGACCGAGCCCGTGGTCTCCTACACGCCGCAGACCGTGCCGGTGGGCGTGGTCCTGGACGTGACGCCGCAGGTCGGCGGCGACCGCGTGGTGACCCTGAACGTGCACCCGACCATCTCGGACGTCGTCGCCGTGGCCAAGAGCCCCAATCTCGATACCGCGCCGGTGCTCTCGGTGCGCGAGCTGGACACGGTCGGCACCGTGGCGGACGGCCAGACGATGCTCATCGCCGGGCTGATCTCCGAGCGCGAGCGCCGCGTGCGCAGCGGCGTGCCGGTGCTCAAGGACCTGCCGGCCCTGGGCTTCCTGTTCGGGCGCACGTCCACCGAGAAGTACAAGGTCGAGCTGGTGATGATGCTGACGCCGACGGTCATGGCCGGCTCGCAGGTGGCGCAGGTGACGGCGGCGGCGCAGGCCTCGCTGGAGGCCGCGCGATAGGATCCGTCGCAGTTGCCGAAGCGAAAGCGAGGCGCCCGGTTCCCTGGGGAACCGGGCGCCTTCCTGCCTCGTGGCGGGGTGTCGCCCGTCCTAGCGGATCGTCACCACGGTGCCGATGTCGTCGCCGGCGATCTCTTCCGGCTGTCCGTTGTTGAACCCGGTCTGCCAGCGGCCGTCGGGGCCGGCGCTCAGGACGAACACCTTGTGGCGCACGGTGCCGCCGTAGTTGCCACCGGG